>CAKKRM010000099.1:0-18837 GCA_919902735.1 Anaerolineales bacterium
TCGGCAAGTCCCTTTACCAGCGACATGATCCTCCGAAACTTTAGACCACACCCTTATGAGAGTTTCATGACAATCGCAGGGTGGCGTGATGGATCGTCCCGCCACAGCGGCGAAGGTGGTGAGTCGGTTTGCGAAGTTGTAGGAATTGGTAATTGGGGATTAATACTTGGGATGGCCTGAAGGGGCAGGCCGTCCTTTTTTTAATTTTGTCTATTGAAGTTTTTCTTCGAAAGCTATATTATGAAATCATAGGAAAGGAGAATGAAATGGTACGGAGATTGACAATCCTTACTCTGATAGTCATTGGTGTCGCATTGACGGGCAGTCTGATCTGGTCTTTCATCCTAAATGCCAGACATGACACTGTGCTGGCAGTAACTGCTTTTTCAGTCAGCGTGGTGACGTTCTTTGGCGTAATTGCATTAAACCGACCTCGCGAGGGAAAATGGCTGGTCGGCAAGGAAAACTTGAGATCGGCAATTGCAAGCTGTGTTGTAGTCACATACGTTTTTATTCTTACATTCACCACATTCGCAGGTTCTCCCAACGAAATGTCTGAATTAACCCAGTCATATACAGAGATGCTTTCCAATATCACGGGGGTGACGCTGGCATTTTACTTCACTGCCTCCGCCGCAGTGGAAATTTTCGGCAAAAAAGGCTCGGACGAAGATGAAGATGGCGAAGAGCCTGAGAATAAAAAGCAGAAAGATGAACTGGTAAAAAAGAAAAAGTAAGATTCTGCTGAGGCAGCAAGGTGGTGAGTAGGTTTACGAAGTTGTAGGAAGTAGTCAGTGGAAAGTGGTGAGAGGAAAGAAGAAAGATGGACGGCCTGAGGGTGGGCAGGCCGTCTATTGTTAAATATCAGCTAAAATACATTCATATGGGTAACAGACGATCCTCTATTCAATTAGAACAAGAACAGAAAAGTCGGCATCAACTAGCCGAAAGATTAATTGATTTTGGCTGGCACTGTACTTCACCATCTCCTGATTTAGGTGAAGATTTTATTGTTGATATTTACCATGACGGTCAAAATACAGGAGTAAATTTCTATATTCAAGAGAAAAGTGTCACTAATTTAGCGTCACGAAAAACAAAAGATGATTATCTGGTATATCCACTAAAAGTAAAAGACCTAAAGCATTGGAAATCTTTTTCTCTTCCCGTAGCTCTTGTTATTTGGGATGTTATTCTCCGAGAAGGGCGGTGGTGTCTTGTAAAAGATATGATTTCATATCTAGATCAAAATAATCCCAAGTGGCGGAAAAACAAGTCAGATGTGCAAGTTTATGTTCCATGGAAAAACAACACTAGCGATGAAGGTCTACGAAGATTAAAGGTCGAAATCGGGAAACAGATGTATCCCTTAATTTCTTTTGGAAAAGACCTATCAATAAATATGAAGCTAGCTTTTCCTAAAACCCCAGATGGTATGAACCTTCAGAAAGCTTTTGATTTACACATAAAGGAAGGAGAACCAGTCACTATAAAAGGGGATGTAATTCAAGAATTAAAGTTTTCTGACTGGTGGGAAACATGGTTCGGAGGGTTTGACCTAAAAAATGCAGAGATACATATAGGTGAAATTTCGCATGATCGTCCAGTGCCTATTTCATTTAAAATTATTCCTACTAAGGGAAAAACGGTATCACTCTTAAACTTAGAGTTCAAACCAATTCGAGTTGGAACAGAATTTATAAAATTCAGCAACGAACACACTTCGTGTCCACTGCTACTTACCCTTAGTATGCGTAGAGAAGGAGATGTATCTCAAGGAAGCTTAACTTTCCTTTTTCGCCATGTAGGAGGGGAACCACATGAAATTATAGGGTTTCTTAATTTTGCAAAAGCAATGGTTCTTGGCGGAAAGTTGCGAGTGGAATTTCACGATATAAATCAATCTACTTCCACAGATTTTCCATCTGCGAATCTCGAAGTTATCGATCCAATATTTTCTGATTTAGTTCAAAAGCTGTGCGTTATTCAAGACAAAACAGGACATTTCGTTAGGATTCCAAATGAAGGAATCTCGCGAAAAGACGCGAACGCAATTCTTGAACTGTTTGAAATTGTTGAGCATGGCGAGGTTCATTACACAGACAGCATAATGTCTTTAGGGCTTAAGGGAGATGGTTTGCAAATGTTGCTGGATTTACATAAGCAAGGAAAGCCAATTCATCTTGTGCTGGATACACCTGACAGTTATGTGGAATTGTTTGCAGAAAAAATAAAAACTGGTCCCATGAAAAGGGAAACAACTGGTTTTGTTGAAATGAGTGTTCAGGAAATTGAAGCAGCGATAAATGTCTTACCACCAGAAGAAGCTTTAGATATAAAGTTAGTAAACGTGAATGGCACTGAAACTCTTTCAGATTGGCAATCAGGGAAGTTATAGTTTGTTATTGTTGTGCAAATTTTTAGTGGGCTCTACGAAACAGAGAAATTATCAACGTGGATAGGGTGTGAGGACATCCCCTCATTAAGATAATTTTGAGCAGGGCGGACCTCTCCCTGATTAGCGTCATAATCGGCATGTTGACTTGTCCCTCTACCCTTACGGGCACGCGTCCTAAAAGGAGAGGGCATTTTGTTTCTGTCCGCGCCCCCTCCGCCCATGCGGGCACCTCCCCCAAATCCGACAACGAAACACGTGCCATTTTAGAAAAAGTTTTACTTGTTGTATTTGGGGGAGGACGGGTGGGGGCTGGGTTATGGTAAAATGCTTAGCAGATTAGATATTTTGCCTAGCAAGGAGATTCTATGACCACCACTGTAAAAGTCAGCTCGAAGTATCAGATCGCTGTCCCGCAAATGGCACGCAAGAAATTGAATATCAAACAGGGAGATCGTCTGCTTGTGGATGTGCAGGACGGCGTAATTATTTTGATTCCACAACCAAAACGATATACCGATTATTTGCAAGGTCTGCACAGCGAGATTTGGAAAGACATTGATACACAAAAATATCTCAACGGGGAGCGTGACGCATGGACGAGTTCAGCAAGCGATTAGCAAAAGCAAAAGTCATTGGACTGGACACATCCATTTTTATTTATTTCCTTGAAAATAACGAGCGGTACGGGCCTTTGGCTCAGGTCACCATCAACGGTATTGAAAAAGGAAAGTGGCAGGGGGTGACATCCACGATCACATTAATGGAGATTACTGTCCGCCCGTGGCAATTGGGACGTGAGTCAGCGGCGCGTGAGTACGAAGCGCTTCTGGTGCATTTCCCAAACCTGTCCATTGTTGATATTGACCGTAACGTTGCCCGCACAGCCGCTCAATTACGCGCCAAATATAATGTCGCCCCGCCTGACGCGTTACAAGTCGCGGTCAGCCTTTCTTTTGGCGCAAAAGCATTTTTGACGAACGATAAGAGATTGTCCAGGTTGCAGGAATTGATTGACGTTCTTGTGTTGGATGATTTTTTGGAATAATCCGATCACGTTGATAGGGTGGCGGTGAACCTCCGCTCCTCTTGTTTTGCATGTCACTCTGAGCGACAGCGAAGGGTCTCTACGATAATCTAAGAGATTCTTCGCTCCGCTCACATCGTCCCGATGTCCTTCGGGAGAATGACAAGCGAAAGTCCTGTAAATATTGCTTCGGCGGGGTGAACAAGTATGTGATGCGGGTGAGGGTCATTGTAAACGGCTAATTTTTGAATGGCATTTTTTTATCTTTGGGATTAGTATTCAGCGAATCAATGAATTGCTGATTCGTTCGAATCGTTTGCATTACACAGGAGATACCCATGCGAGATATAACCAACGAAATTCTGGAACTCATTCGGCGCACATCCAGTTCCCTGCCGCCCGATGTGGAGAAACGCCTGCGAGCGTCCATTGAAAAGGAGGAGCCAGGCTCTGCGGCGCGCGGGGCGCTGGAAACCATTCTGAAAAATATCGACCTGTCGCGCGCCAATTCTACGCCCATTTGTCAGGATACGGGCACGCCCATTTTTCAGGTGCATTATCCGCTGGGCTGGTCTACGATCAAGCTCAAGGCGCAGATCCGTGCCGCGATGGCAGAAGCAACCAAACGATCCTATATGAGACCGAATGCCGTGGATGCCATCTACGATAAAAACAGCGGCAACAATCTCGGCGGCGATGATTTCCCTTATATCCATTTTGAAGAAGTGGAAGGTGATGAACTCGTTATCGAGTTAATGCTCAAGGGCGGCGGATGCGAGAATGTTGGCCGCCAGTATTCCCTGCCCGAGAATTCCCTCGGCGCGGGACGTGACCTGGCTGGCGTTCGCAAAGTCGTTTTGGATGCAGTCCAAAAAGCGCAGGGGCAGGGATGCGCGCCCGGTGTTTTGGGCGTGTCCATTGGCGGCGACCGCGGCTCGTCCTATATCAAATCCAAGGAAGTGTTGTTCAGCGAAATGGGCACACGCAACGAAGACCCGAAACTTGCCGAGCTTGAAGAACGCCTGACGAAGGAATCCAACGAAATGGGAATTGGGCCCATGGGCTTTGGCGGCAAGACCACTGTGCTGGATACAAAGATCGTTGGCTTAAGCCGCTTGCCCGCTTCGTATTTCGTATCGGTTTCCTATATGTGCTGGGCATATCGCCGCCGCAAGTTGACGGTGAAGGGTGAAGAGATCATTTACGATTGACGTAATCCGTTAGGAGAGAACCATGAAACACATAACCACCCCAGTCAGTGATGAAGCCATTCGTGATCTGAAAGTTGGCGATTCGGTGGCGCTTTCAGGCATGATGGTCACCGGGCGTGATGCAGCGCACAAATGGATGATCGATACTTTCATCAAGAAAACCCGCCAGCCCCAGGGCGATGACCTGCAAGTGTACGAAGAATTGAAAAAGCTGTTGAACGGTTCCATCATCTATCACTGCGGGCCTGTCGTCACCGGGCTGGATACGAAAGACTATAAATTTATCGCCGCTGGGCCGACAACCTCCATCCGTGAAGAGCCATATCAGGCAGATGTGATGAAGCATTTCAACGTCAAAGGCGTGATCGGCAAAGGCGGCATGGGTGCAAAGACGCTCAAAGGCTGCCAGGAAACGCCGGGCGTCTATTTCCACGCGATTGGCGGCGCGGCCTCCTTCCTCGCGCAGACGGTGACGAAGGTACATGGCGTCTTCAAATTGGACTTTGGCGTCCCCGAAGCCATGTGGGTGATCGAAGTGAAGGAATTTCCCGTGGTCGTGACGATGGATTCGCATGGGGGCAGCCAGCATACCGTTGTGGATGATGCGTCTAAAAAAGTGTTGGACGAGCTGCTCGAAAGACCGTATTAATTCTTTGGGCGGGATGTTCAACATTCCGCCCAATTATTGTACTGGTTGTTTGAGACAGACATGATATATAATCGTTTACATGCCTGATCGGTTTCACCGTTTATTAAGTAGTCCGATCTTCGATAACGAAGAGAAAACCCGCCTCGCGCAAACACTGAATTCCTTTGGGTGGAGCGCATTCGCCATCGTTTTTTCACTTATCTTGATCCGTATGTTGACCGGGGGATGGTTAAGTCGTTCATCCATGTTTACGTTACCGCTGGTGATCCTGATCATATTCATTGTACAGATCATGCTGCGCCGGGGATATGTACGCGGAGCCGGCCTGTTTTTAGTGACTTCCACATGGCTGACCATGACCTATCAAGCCTGGAACTCAGACGGTCTTCGGGATGTGGCGGCCATCTCCTACCTTGTGATCATCCTGCTTGCAGCCCTTTTGCTCGGCTGGCGTGAGGGACTTTTCTTTGGCCTGCTTAGCATTGCCCTGCTTTGGTATTTCGCATTTCAGGAACAGCAGGGGATGCGCATATTCCAAATGGACGATCCCTACAGTTATGCCCGCGACCTTACCGCAGTCTTTATCCTGTCAGGCTTTCTCATCTATCTGTTGATCCATAATTTAAACCGCTCGCTCTACGATGCCCGCCTTGAGTTAAAAGAACGCCTGCGGAGCGAGGAGAAATTACAAAGGCAGGCGGATTATCTCACTGCCTTGAATGAAACAGCGCTGGGGTTATTGGACCGCTCTGAACTTCAACCATTACTCGAATCCATTCTTACGCGCGCCTGCGACCTGCTTAATACCCGGCATGGCTTGATTGATCTGGTATTGCCAGATGGGTCAGCGCTTCGGCAGGATGTAGGACATGGGGTTCTCTCCAAATATAATGGGGCGCTTACTTATAAAAATGAAGGGGTAACTGGGAATGTGTGGGTTAGCGGAGAGCCGCTGGTCGTTCAAGATTATCGCACCTGGAATAAAAGTCTGCCGGAGTTCGTTGATGCGGGTTTTAATGCGGTCATGGGTGTGCCTCTTAAGGTGGGCAATACGGTTATTGGTGTGCTTGCAATTTCCTATGTTGAGCTGGAGCGAAAATTTATGCAGGAACAGATCAGCCTGATGGAGAAATTCGCCGCGCTGGCTGCGCTTGCCATCGATAATGCCCGTCTCTACGAACAGGCACAGAAAGAAATTAATGAACGCAAGGCAGCGGAGCAGGCCCTGCGCTCCAGCGAGGAATTGTTCCGCAAGGTATTCAACAACAGCTACGTTGCCATTGTGATCGTAACCCTGGAGGAAGGCAGGTTTTTGGAAGCCAATGAGGCATTTCGGGAACTGAGCGGCCTCCCGCTTGAACAGCTCCTGGGAAGAACCTCCGTGGAGTTGGATTTATGGGAGGATACTCAGGCAAGGGACAAATTTAAGCGGGATTTGCTGGAAAAGGGCTATTTGCAAAATGTGCCGGTTGAATTTGAAAGGAAAGACGAGCCCCACAAAACCTCCATTGCGTATTACGAATTGATCAACATCAAAGACCAGCAGTGCATTCTTTGCATGTTCTACGATATCTCGGAACAAAGGCAGTCTGAGCGGGCCTTGAAGGAAAGCGAGGAACGCTTCCGCAAGGTCTTCCACGCCAGCCCGGTGGCGATCTGTATTACAACAATGGATAAAGGCCGCCTGCAGGATGCCAACGCCGCTTATTGGAATATGACCGGGTACAACCCCAAAACCTCCATTGGCAGGGCGGCGAAAGAACTGGAGATGTGGGATTCAAGCGAAGAACGCCAGCGGTTTGTGAACGAGCTAACACAAAAACATTCCATCCTCAACCCCAATTACGAATTCGTCGAATACAACACCAATAAGCCCCGCCATGCCATCGCCTTCTACGAGTTGATCGAGATCGATACGCAGCCCTGTATCTTGTCCATGTTCTATGATATTACCGAGCAAAGACAGGCTCAGAATGACCTGCAAAACGCCGAAGCCCGCAAGCGCGCCATCCTGCAATCCATTCCCGATATGATCTTTGAAGTTGCCAGGAACGGAACGTTTTTGGATTTCATGGCATCCGCCGAAATAGCCCCCTTAATGCCGCCTTCCGAATTCATTGGCAGGAATCTCAAGGAACTCTTCCCGCCCATGATCGCCGACCAAGCCATGTTTGCCATCGAGCGATCCCTTGCCACCGAGCAGGTACATGCTTTCGAATACGGCCTGCCGCCCGGCGAGGAGGTTCAGTTTTTCGAGGCGCGCGTAACGGCAGTTACCTCGGAATCAACCATCATCATGGTGCGCGACATCAGCCAGCGCAAATGGGTGGAGACCGAACGTGAAAAACTCATCAATGAACTGGAGGATAAGAACAGCGAACTGGAACGCTTCACCTATACCGTTTCGCATGATCTGAAATCCCCGCTCATTACCATCAAGGGCTTTCTTGGCTTTTTGGAACAGGATGCCGCCAGCGGGAATATTGCGCGCCTGAAAGCCGACACCCAACGCATTGCCGATGCAACCGATAAAATGCAAACCCTGCTCAATGAACTGCTTGAACTCTCGCGCGTGGGACGGTTGACAAACCCGTACCAGCTTGTTCCGTTTTCTGAGCTTGTCCTTGAAGCGCTGGAGATCGTGCATGGACGTTTGCAGGAAAAAAACGTCCAGGTGCAGGTTGATGAAAACCTCCCAGCCGTGTATGGAGACCGCCAGCGTTTGATCGAGGTCTTGCAGAACCTGATCGATAACGCCGCAAAATTCATGGGGAATGTTCCCGCGCCCTGCATCGAGATTGGGCTCGATGGATACGAGGATGATAAACCGATTTTCTTTGTCAGGGATAATGGCATTGGCATTGACCCCATTCACCACGACAGGGTCTTCGGGCTGTTCAACAAACTGGATGCAGTTTCCGAAGGCACGGGCATTGGGCTGACTCTCGTGAAGAGAATTGTCGAAGTACACGGAGGCAGGATCTGGGTCCAGAGCGAAGCGGGAAGCGGCTCCACTTTCTTCTTTACGCTTCCGAGCGGACCTGAATCCTGATCCCGTTTCATCATCATTCTCACTCATCTGACTTGGGGGTATACTTTCAGTAACCCATCATTAAGAGGAGAAAATATATGAAACGAGCCGTGAGCATTAGCATTGGTTCATCCAAACGCGACAAAGCTGTGGAAGTGACCTTGCTTGGCGAAAAGGTCAGCATCGAGCGTATCGGCACCGACGGTGACATGGAAGCCGCCGCGCTAAAATACAAGGAACTCGATGGCACAGTGGATGCTTTCGGCGTCGGCGGCGCCGATTTGGAGGTTGTAGCAGATGGAAAACGATACCCGTTTCATTCAGTGACTCCGATCGTGCGTTTTGTAAAAAAGACCCCGCTGGTGGATGGCGGCGGATTAAAGAACACACTTGAGAATAAAGCCCCTGCATTTTTAGATCAGAAAATTGGCGAGTACATCAACTCTCGCGGACGCAAAGTACTTGTTACTGTGGGCGTGGACCGTTGGGGACTCTCCCAGGCGTTTGCAGATGCCGGTTACGAAACCATCTTTGGCGACCTGATGTTTGGGCTGGATATTCCAATTGCCATTCACAAGATCAGCCAGCTTAAGACCGTAGCCGCTTTGCTCATGCCCATTGCAGGCCGCCTGCCCTTCGCGTGGATCTACCCTACAGGCGAAAAGCAGGAAAAGCGCACACCCAAGTGGGGAAAATATTATGCCTGGGCAACGGTGATTGCGGGCGATTGTCATTACATCAAACGCTTTATGCCCGACGACCTGACGGGAAAAGTGATCGTCACCAACACCACCACCCCCGAAGATGTGGCCCAATTTAAAAAAGCGGGCGTGAAATACCTCATCACAACCACCCCCGTGTTGGAAGGCCGTTCCTTCGGCACAAACATGATGGAAGCCGCGCTCGTGGCCGTCTCCGGCAAGGGACGCTCCCTCACCTGGCCCGAATTAACCGAACTCCTCGACAAACTTGGCTTTGAACCTCAATTGCAGGAACTTAACTAATTTACGATTGACGACTGACGACTGACGATTTGGTATTGGATTGATGGTGTAATCTAAAATCGTAAATCTAAAATCGTAAATCCAAAATCCAAAATCCCAAATATAAAATCGTAAATCTCAAGGAGAATGTATGGATGCAATCATAACCGCTGGCGGAATTCCGCTGCCCGGTGACCCACTATACGCCTATTCCAAAGGCGACTCGAAAGCCCTGATCGACGTGGCAGGCAAGCCCATGGTGCAATGGATTTTGGATGCCCTCGGCGACGCCAAAAAAGTGGATAACGTCATTATCATTGGCCTGTCCCCCAAAAGCGGACTGACCTGCAAAAAGCCCCTGCACTACATCTCCAATCAGGGACGCATGTTGGCGAACATCGTTACAGGCGTGAACAAAGCCATTGAATTAAATAAAAAGAACGAATACGTTCTCCTCGTCTCCTCCGACATCCCCGCCCTCAAAGCAGACATGGTGGATTGGCTGGTGAAAACCTGCATGGAAACGAAGGACGATCTGTACTACGGCGTTTGTCCGCGGGAAGTAATGGAGGCGCGTTTCCCGACATCGAAACGCACCTTCACCAAACTAAAAGACATGGAAGTATGCGGCGCAGACATTAATGTGATCCATGTAAATCAAACCACACAACACCTGGATACCTGGGAGCAACTCATCGGCAACCGCAAGAGTCCATTGCGCCAGGCGGCGGTCATTGGCTGGGACACCCTCTTTCAATTATTCACGCGCCAGTTTACTTTGCAGGGTTTGGTCGAACGTGCATCAGCGAGGATCGGCATCAAGGGGCGAGTCCTCATCTGGTCGCAGGCTGAACCGTGCATGGATGTGGATAAACCCCATCAACTGGAATTGATGCGCGACGATTTTACGAGTCGAAAACAGAAGACTCCTAAAACAGAAACGAAGGCAAAGAAAAAATGAGTCTTCGTTCCATCCTTGAATTGGACGCCCGACTCTCCAGTCAATTGCGTGTGGCTGAAAAGCCGGGTTTTTTGCGCAACCTCGCCGTTTTCTTCGCCCACTCCGGCGACTCATGGTTTTGGGCTGCCGCGCTGATCATTGGCTGGTTCTTTAGCAGCTCCGCCTGGAAACAATGGGAAGTTGTTGAGTTCTTCGGCATTCTGGGTTTGGCTGGCGTGGTGCTTGCGATTAAATTCCTCGTCCGCCGCGAAAGACCCGCTGGCGAATGGGGCGGGATTTATCGCAACACCGACCCGCACTCCTTCCCATCTGGACACGCCGCCCGCTCCTTCCTGATTGCCGTTGTAGGAACGCTTCTTGCCCCGCCCTGGCTTGCCACTGCTCTTTGGCTTTGGGCGCCGCTGGTAGCTTTAGCCCGCGTAGCCATGGGCGTGCATTACCTCTCTGATGTTGTGGCAGGTGCAATCCTGGGCATTATCGTTGGCTTGGTTGGCCTGCAAATTTATCCCCCCATGGTGGACTGGCTTGTTTCATTAATCGGTCTCCCACTCTGGTAGCTTGAGCTTGCAAAATAAAACATGGAGTGCAAAATACGCATTCCATGTTTTTTTATTTACCAAATTGCCTTCAAAAATTCTTCCTGATTTCTCACGGTCTCTTTCAATCCCAATCTTTTTCCCAAACGAGTCAACTGCGGCGGGTCCACGTACGTTTGCGCGAGGATTTCTTCCCGCCCCAAAACTTCACGGGCGGGGCCATCCAGCAAAACCTGTCCGTTTGAAAGCGCGATCACGCGCTCGAAATTCTCGGCGCAGAAATCAATGTCGTGCGTAATGGTGACAACGGTCTTGCCCTCCTGCCGCAACTCCGCAATCACATTCGCAATCCGCGCCACGTTGAGGGCATCCTGCCCCGTCGTTGGTTCATCGAAAATGACGATGGGCGTGTCCATGGCGATGATGGAAGCCAGCGCCACCATCTTGCGCCAGGTGGGGGAAAGGTCGTACGGGTTGATCTCGGTCTTGTCACTTAATTCAGTGAGAGCCAGCGCGCGTTTGACCAAGCCATCAATCTTCTCTTTTGAATATCCCAAATTACGCGGGCCAAAGGTGATTTCAGTTAATACATCCCGTGAGAACAATTGCTCATCAGGATTCTGAAATACATATCCAACCCGTGAAGCAAGTTTTGCCACCGAAGTTTTTTTTGTATCCCAATCGCCGATCAAAACGGACCCGCAAGCGGGTTGCAACAACCCGTTGAAGTGCCGCACGAGGGTGGTCTTCCCCGCACCGTTCTGGCCCACAATAGCCACCTGCTCGCCAGCGTTGATAGTGAGTGAAATCCCCTGCAAGGCTTCAAGCCCGGTGGGATAGGTGAAACGGAGGTTGGTGATTTCTATTTTCATAATTATCGGAACATGTTACGTGTTGCGTATTTCGTGCTACATAAAACGGAACACGCAACACGCTACAATTTGAATCCTGCCACTGCTTCATCCAATGTGACGGGCAAATTTTCCTTCTTCCACAATCCGCGCTTCTTTGCCTCCCTTGCCGTGGATGTGTAACGCGAAATTCCAAATCCATTTTCAGCTAATAAATCAGAGGTCAATACTTCACTCGGTTTGCCTTCGAGCAGGACACTTCCATCTTTCAAAGCCACGACTCGATCTGCAAATTGGGCAATCCATTCCATTTTGTGTTCAACGAGTACAACCGTCATCCCGTCCTCCGCCATCTTGCGGATCGTGCCGAAGACTTCGCGTGTGCCAATCGGGTCCATTTGCGAGGTCGGTTCGTCGAGGACGAGCAGTTTGGGTTGCATGACCAGGATCGAGGTCAGAGCGACGCGTTGTTGTTGTCCGCCAGAGAGTGAATAAGGCGAGCGATCCGCCAGATCGCGGATGCCTGTCAATGCCATGGCATCCTCCACGCGGCTTTTCATTTCCTCGCGCGGCACGCCGATATTTTCCAGCCCAAACGCGATCTCTTCAAAGACGGTGTACTTCGCGCCCGAAATCTGGTTGAAGGGATTTTGAAACGCAAGGCCGACGTTCAAGACCCATTCATCGAGCGTGGACTTGCCCGATTCTTTGCCCGCCACTTCGATTGTCCCTGAGATTTCGCCTTTGAAAAAATGCGGCACAAACCCCGCCAGCGCATAACACAGCGTGGACTTTCCCGCGCCGTTCGGCCCAATGACCGCAACAAACTCACCCTCGTTGATCTGCAAGTTGATATTCTGCAAAGCGGGCGTTTTCGTGAGCGGATATTTGTAGGTGACGTTTTGAAGTTCTACGAAAGCCATGATAAATCTCGTTTTTTACATACCGTCCCGAAGATTTGATTGGGGAAGAAGTTTGAATGACGAAAGCCTTCGGGACGTTTTATGCAAGCCATAAGTTTGCCGCAATGGAAAGAATAACGAGCGCAAGAAGAACCCAGCGAATGACCTTGTCGAACGATGGGTCGGGGATTTCGTGCAAAGATGTTTTGCTGTGTTTGGATGTGAAGCCGCGCGCTTCGATGGCAATGGCGCGTTCCTCCACTTCAACCAGCGAACCAAACACCAGCGGACCAACCAGCGGAACTACAGAACCAGCCCGTTTGAAAAATGTGCTTTCGGTATCCAATCCGCGCGAACGCTGGGCGGCGATGATGGTCTGCGCCTTGGCCTGCATTTGCGGGAGAATTTGCAGTGTCGAAATAATCACGTATGCAAATTGCGGCGGCAGTCCGCGGCGTGTGAGATCAGACATCAACTCGCTGGGGTGTGTGGTCAGCAAAAAGAGCGTGAATGCCGAGACCATCACAAAGACCCGCATGGCATTTCGGAAGGCGAACATCAGGCTTTCCTGTGTGATATCCAAAAAATAGAATTTGAAGATCACATCCTCGCCAATCGGCTGGAAGAATGCCTGCATGAGAAAAAGAAAACTCGCGGCAGGAAGAATCAGGCGCGTGGCAGTTTTGAAGAATTCGGGGAAGACCCCGCCCAGCGCGCTTAATGGAATGATCGCCAGCAGCAGCACGAAATGGGGTGTCCAATACCACGGACTGGTAAACGAAATCAGAATCAACGCAAGGATCAAAACCAGTTTCGTGAGCGGATTCAATCGGTGAATGACGCTGTTTCTTTTCATGTGGAAGGAAAGTCTCTCGTGCATAGGCGTGGATTATAAACGACAAAAAAGAGACCGAGCCAAAAGCCCGGTCTCTTTTGAATGTCATTGCGAATATTTAGCCACCCAAAATATTGCGGAGCATGAACGCCGCGAACAGCACCAGCAGGACGACGACACCGATGGCGATGTACATCTGGTTCTTGCTTGCGCCGCCGCTCACTTCCACCTGCTCGGGTTTGGGGTATCCGCCGATCATGCGCTTGGGCAGGCCGAGGATGATGGCAAAGGCCAGCATGGCGGTGGTGATCTTGTCCACAGGCTCCACGAGGAAGCCGGTGCTCAAAACAGCCTGCACCATGCCGGTTCCGGTCTGCATCAGGTAGGCGGTGATGAAGGAGGAGCCGCTGGCTGTGATGCCGCCATACAGGTACACGGCAATCGGGGTCGAAACGATTGCGGCAGTGAGAGCCACGGCAAAACCAGTCACAACCACCTTCCACCATTCTTTGAAGAAGCCCCACTGCGCCATGCGGCCAGCCACGTAGCCGATGAAGAATGCCACAGGCCACCACGGCAGGGCATTCGGGTCGACCGCGAGTCCCCAAATGATGTTGGAGAGCGCCCCGGTCAATGCGCCTGCCCATGGTCCGCACAGGACTGCGACCAGCACAGTGCCGATGGAATCAAGGTACACGGGCAGTTTCAGCAAAACAACAATCTGCCCGATTGCAATGTTAATGGCGATGGCGATGGGGATGAGCACCCAGGTCTGGGTATTGAAATTGTTCTTGATCTTTTCTAACATATTCTCCTCCGAAAAAATATGAAATGAAGTGCCATATCCATAATAACACTTTTCACCCTCAAAGGTCACGGAGACCCCAGTCTCTAATCTCTAATCTCTAATCTCTAATCTCCAGTCCCCCTCTTCCAAAAAACAGTTCATCACAAAAGTGATTTCGCCAGCTTCTCCATCCGCTCCAAAAACAACTCCATGAACATGCGCGGGCGCACGCCCAAAGCCACCTTCATATTCGGCTGCTTCTTTTCGTAGTTATAAAAATCTGCAAAGGTATTGCCCAGCCCCACGCCTGTCGAAATATCCACATCCACAACCAGGTTTTGATAATCGCAGATTTCGGGCATGAAGGTCAGCGCCAGGGTCATCGGGTCGTTGATCACACAGCCGTCAATCTTTTGATATTCATCGTGGAACTCCATGTAGAAGCGGGTCGCATCCGCAATGAATTTTGTGATCGGAGAATCGATTTTCAGCAGCCTGTCCAAATCCTCCTTCAAAAAAATACATTCATACGTCACATCCAGCGGCGTGAGAATCATCGGCATCCCCGAATGAAAAACGATGTGCGCGGCGTGCGGGTCTACATAGGTATTGAACTCGGCCAGCGCAGTAGTGTTGCCCGTATGTTGAATCGCGCCGCCCATGATGAAAACCTCTTTGACATTCTGCACAATGCGCGGCTCTTTGCGAATGGCCATGGCGATATTGGTCAGCGGACCGATAGCCACCAACGTGATTTCATTGGGCGAGGACATGATGCTCTCGATCAGATAATCGCTTCCATGCTTAACCTGCGGCCTGCTCTGCGGCGCGGACAGTTTTGCGTAGCCCAGGCCATTGCCTCCGTGCGTCTCTGGCGCCAGCAGGGAAGGCTGCACCAGCGGCAGTTCACAGCCCCGGTAAACGGGCACATGGCTTGCATTGGCAAACTCCAAAATCGCCAGCGCATTCGTCGTCACCTGAGCGGTGGATGCATTCCCGTGGATCGTGCTGATTCCATCGAGAACAACTTCGGGCGAGGCCAGAGCGAGCAAAATCGCCAGCGAGTCGTCAATCCCAGGGTCGGTGTCTAAAATAATGTGTTTTGGCATCCCATAATCCTCTGCTCAGCCGCCGTCCTCGGCGGCGGGGACGCCGCCGGGAGCAGGCAATGCCTCCATCCTCTCGATAAACATTTCTACAAATTCGCGCCCGCGCACATCCAGCGCAACTTTGATGTTGGCGGGCTTCTTCGAGACTTTCATAAAATCCGCAAAGGTCTTGCCCGTGGAGATGCCGCCCGAAATATCCACATCCACGTAATGATTCTCGAAGCTGAATATTTCGGGAGCGAAGACAGCCGCCAGCGTGAGCGGATCGTGCATGGCACAGCCGTTGAAGCCCTCATATTTTTTGTAATAATCCATGTAAGTCGCTGTCGCGTTGCGGACGAATCTTGCAATGGGAGAGTCGATTTTGTTCAACCTTTCCACATCGTCAGAAGTGAGCAGGCATTTGTAGGTCGCATCCAACGGAATCAAGGTGATCGGGATGCCCGCATGAAAAACGATATGCGCCGCGTGCGGGTCTTCATGGATGTTGAATTCCGCCAGCGGAGTGATATTTCCCCCGCAGCGAATCGCCCCGCCCATGATGACGAGTTCCTTCACGGCTTTTGCAAAACGCGGTTCCTTGCGAATGGCAAGCGCGATGTTGGTCAACGGGCGATGGGAAAGATGCTGATTTCATTTGGTTCGGCCAGGACGCGCTCGATCAGATAATCCACCGCATGTCCCTTGGCAGGTTCGGATGTTGGCTCAGGCAAAATGGCTTTGCCAATTCCGCTTGCGCCATGCACATCCTCCCCCGCATTGTGCGGCGATTTAACCAGCGGATGCGAACATCCCTGCGCCACGGGGATATGACTCGCGTGAGCAAGCTCCAGCACAGACAGGGCATTGCGCGTGGCTTTTTCGATGGTGACGTTTCCCTGCACAGTGGTCAACGCTTCAAGTTGGATTTCAGGTGAAGCAAGCGCAAGCAGGAAGGTGAGGGCGTCGTCTACGCCGGGGTCGGTGTCTATGATGATTCGGGTTGGGTGCATGTTAATTTCCCGTCATTGCGAGGAGGGTGTTTTTCCCGACGCGGTGTCCTGAGCCTGTCGAAGGGAAGCAATCTCCTGGCGATGGCCAAGATTGCTTCGAGCGGACGATCATCGCTCTCGCAATGACGTAAACCTTTCAACTTCTTCTTTTATGGGTAATGAGGGTTGTGCGCCAAATTTGGTGGCGGCCAGCGCGCCGCACGCGCATCCGTATCGAACAGCGCTCTGGAGTCCAGCAGCTTGCTGCTGGATATCATCAGGCAGCAAGCTGCCTGACTCCAGAGAGGATGCCAAAAGTTTGGATGTAAACCCTCCAATAAACGCATCGCCCGCGGCGGTGGTATCTACCACCTCCACTGGATACGTGTCTACCTGTGTTACTTGTACGCCTGTCACCAGCAACGCGCCTTTGCTTCCCATCGTCACGATCACTGTTTTCACGCCGCGCTCAAGCAATTCTTTTGCCGCAAGTTCAGCGGATGCAGAATCATTCACGGGCATATTGGCGAGCGCTGCAAGTTCGCTTTCGTTGGGGATGAGAATATCTATCAGCGTAAGTAACTCTTCCGGGATTTTGCAAGCAGGCGCGGGATTAAGAATGACCGTTGTCCCTTTGGCTTTGTATCGTCTGGCCGCGCGCAAAACAACATCCATTGGAATCTCGAATTGCAAAAGTAAAATCTTCGCGTCGGGCGCGGAGTCCACATCCTGAAAATTCACATTGCCATTTGCGCCCGCTGAAAGCACAATGCTGTTCTGCCCGCTCGCATCCACCACGATGATGGCCGTGCCAGTGGCTGATTCAGTTTTCAAGATATGCGACGTATCGACGTTATTGGACTTTAAATTCTCCACCAAAAACGGCCCAAAACCATCGCTTCCCACCCGTCCGACCATTGCCACCTGCGCCCCCTGCCTTGCCGCCGCTACAGCTTGATTCGCGCCCTTGCCGCCCGGAATGGTGAGCAGATCATCCCCGCTGATGGTTTCACCGGGCTGTGGAAAGCGCGGCGCACGCACAACCAAATCTGCATTGAGTGAACCGATGACGAGGATGTCGAGCATAAAGATATTTTACTTCAATAATGATTCCGTCATTGCGAGGAGGGCGCTTGCTCTTCCCGACGCGGTGTCCTGAGCCTGTCGAAGGGAAGCAATCTCCCGCCGTGTTGGGGATTGCTTCGCCGCAAAGAACAAGAGCGCGGCTCGCAATGACATGGCTATTTCCTCGGCGTAACCACCCCGCCACTCACATCCCAAATATCAGAGCCTTCCATAAATTCGGGCGTGAAAAAACCCAGGTCGGTGGTGGTGAATAAAACCTGCTGGTCTTTATTCACATATTTCAACAAGTCGGCGCGGCGGTGGATGTCCAACTCTGCCATCACTTCGTCGAGCAAAATCACAGGCCATTCGCCCGTGCGGTCTTTCATCCATTCCACCTCGGCGAGTTTCAATGCTAATAGCGTGGTGCGAATTTGCCCGCGCGAGCCGTAGTCGCTCACGTCCGCTTTGTTGATGATGAAGCGCAGGTCGTCGCGGTGCGGGCCAATCGTCGTCACGCCGCGCGCGATCTCTTCGCTGCGGATCTGTTTCAGCCGCGCTAAAAATCCATCCTGAATTTCATTCAACTCAATCGAAGAGCGGTCAATGGCCGTATCCAGTTTCAGCCCGAGTTGTTTCTCTGGTTTCGCCAGCGGATCGAAGGCAGGCTCATAGGCGAGGCGCAGGATTTCGGTTCCGCGAGTCAGCTCGTGATGAATGCGGGAGGCGAAGCGTTCGATCTCTTGCACAGCCTGGATGCGCCACAAAATGATCTGCGCCCCAAACTTGACCAACGCTTCATCCCACACTTGAAGCTGGCTCCCGTTCCCCTGGCCTTCATTCAACGCTTTGAGAAGTGCATTGCGCTGCGTGAGCGCTTGCGAATATTCACTCAACGCCCGCGCATAAGAAGGGATAGCCTGCGCCAGCGCCAAATTGAGATAGCGGCGGCGCTCATCGGGTCCGCCTTCGATGATCTGCGACATTTGCGGCACAAAGATGACCGCGTTGAAATGACCGATGACATCGTTAAGGTGACGCTTGACCCCGTCCAGCAAAATCTCTTTGCGGAGTCGCTGCCCATTGACTCCAGTGGGTTCCAAAATCAGCCGCGCTTCGAGACGATGCTTCATCTTCCCGCGTTGATAATCTGCCACAAGCCGCGTCACCGCCAGCGGATTCTTGGCCTCGTGAAAATTTACAATTTGTCGATCGGCATGGGTCTGAAAGGATGTAAACGCCGCGAGAAAATAAATGGCTTCGAGCACGCTGGTTTTGCCTTGCGCGTTGCTCCCCACAAGCAAAGCAGCCCACCGTGGAAGTTCTACATCCAGGCGGGTGAGACTGCGAAAGTTGGTGAGGGAGAGGTGTTTTAAATACATGGTTACAAGTTAGTGGTTGAAGGTTGAAAGTTGAAGGTTGAAAGTTGAAAGTTGAAGGTTGAAGGTTGAAAGTTGAAGGCTGAAAGTTGAAAGTTGAAAGTTGAAAGTTGAAAGTTGAAAGTTGAAAGTTGAAAGTTGAAAG
>CAKKRM010000099.1:18937-23459 GCA_919902735.1 Anaerolineales bacterium
TTGAATGTTGAATGTTGAAAGTTGAAAGTTGAATGTTGAATGTTGAAGGCTGCGGGTCTGACCTTCAACCTGCAACCTGCAACCTGTAACCTTCAACCTGCAACCTGCAACCTTCAACCTTCAACCTGCAACTATTTAATCCAGTTCCGTCTGATCGTCTTCACTGGGCTTCCACACGCGGGCGGCTTTATCGGTGAAGAGCACGCCGTTCAGGTGGTCAATTTCGTGCTGGAAGATGCGCGCCATCCAGCCATCCACTTTCAATTTGACGGGACTGCCGTGACGGTTAAGCGCCTTCACCTGAATGGCCTCGTGCCGTTCCACTTCGCCGATCAGCCCGGGGATGGAGAGGCAGCCTTCCACGCCCATCACCTTTTCATCTGAAACCTTGGCGATCTCAGGGTTGATAAGCACGTAGAGTTTCTTCGGTTTTGCAGGAGCATCCTCGTTTTCTTCCTCATCATCTTCTTCGCCCTCCGCATATTCAACCACTGCCAGTTGTTGCGAGATGTTGATCTGCGGGGCGGCCAGCCCAACGCCGGGCGCTTCGCGCATGGTCTCGATCATGTCATCGATCAGGGTCTGTAAATCCTTGTCGAATCTTGTCACTGGTTTTGCCTTGCGCCGCAGGATGGGTTCGGGCAGGTGTACGATTTGTCGTAATGCCATGCTTGGTTTTTTTTTCCTCTTTTATTTGGGCTCTTGCAAAAGTCGAAAGTAGGTCAGACATGCAGCCTGACATTTCTTGAAAACACAGGCTTTGGCAGGTTGAAAGCCTGCCCTACGAGTACTTATGCAAGGGGTCTGTTATTTGCAGCCAGCCTTGAGCGGGCTTAGAAATCCATATCGTCCATAGACTGGTTCTCCACGAATTCATCTATTTGATCTTCTATCTTATCATCAGAGAGTTGCCCGCCCATGCCGGCTTTGGTCAACTCATCTTCTTCCTCAACTTTGACGGGCGCATCGAACTCTTTCACGTTCTGATGATACGCCGCCAGCCAGACTGCCATGCGTTCGCGTTCCACGTTGGCGGAATCCTCGCTTTTCTTGGCAAGGCGCACCATGCGGCGGCGGTTGATGTCTGCCTGCACGCCGGCAGGGTCAAGCACATCCTGAAATTCCAACTTTGAACCGCCCACGGAAATATAAACCGTGCCGAAGTTGAGCAAATATCCTGTAAGCCCTACGCGTTTGTACTCGGTACTCAGGATGCTTTCGATCTGTGCGGAGCGCCGCTCTTCCCTGCCAAACGGAGTTTTATCAAGGTCAATAATTTCATCAGCCGTCACTTCGAATATGTCATTCTTCCAGTCGACATATTCCCAGATCATCCAGCCGATGATCGGAAGCATGATGAGCGGAATGGTGACGAGAATCGTATCCGGGCGGAAGCCGCCGCTTTCCAGGCTTTCAAAGACGGCCTCGTTGGGATTCTTGTACAAACTCCATGTACGTATGATTGCCAGGAGGTTTAGCCCCAAAAAAAACAGCAGGGGGGTTCGCATTTGCTGCAATAAAATGTACCAGTGTTTGTGGTAAATGACCGTGCCGCCATCTTCCACGCGCAGTTTGAACAGGTTGGAAAGCACAATGCGGATCAACCCCTTTTTTTGCACTTCCTTATCTTCCGCCGCGACAATTGGAGGCAATTCCTCCTGCGGCTTCCTGATCACCGTCAGCCCCAGTTTGGCGCGGATGGCATTCTTCATCGCATCCTTTTGCGCCTGCGAGCCTTTGGATTTTGTGCGCTCCCAATGCTCGCGGATCATATCCGCGGCCTGGTTGGGATGGTCTACGTAATCGAATTTGATATTGCCAACAAAGGTACGCACGGCCACGTTGCCATAATCCAGCGCGCGGCCGATCATATCCGTTTCCACATTGACAGAAAGGATCGTGGCGAGCGGCACTTCCTGCCTGCTGTCGTAGATGCCGATCACACGCTCCACCCAAACCACGCGTTGATTCGTGACGATGTAATAGTCGTTGCTCCAGTCAATGATCAACCAGAGCGCCCACAAAAGGATGCCAACCAGCAGAATGGAACCGACCGCCACGGGCGTCGTCGCAGCGGATAAGGCCGCCCACGCAAACAGCGCGATTGGCAAGGCCAGTGAAAAGAAGGGAGCGATCAAAACCTGATACAGACGAATCTTATGCCGCCGCGCAATGAAGAAGATGACCTCATTGGCGCCCAGCCATTTGAACATGGTGGCACGCGCCAGCTTGCGGCTTTTGATGGAGACCTGGAAATTCGGCCTTAATTTTTCGTATTTGGTGAGCAGGTTTTCAAAGCCTTCGCGGGACAGAAAAAGGACAGTAGTGTCTTCAACGGCTTTAATAGTGGCCGAACGGTTGCGGTTCTCGAACAAAGCCTCTTCACCGAAATAATCCCCCGCATTAAGCCATGCCAGAAAATCTTCGCCGCGATCGCGCGGACGAACCACCTTTACCCTGCCTTTGAAGACCAGGTAAAACCCATCAGGTTTTGCGCCGCGTTCAAAGATCACAGAGTCTACGGGGTATACGCGCTCTTCGAGCTTCGTTGAAATACCCGTCAGGTCATCATCCTTCAACCCGTTGAAGAGATGAATCCTGTTCAAAAACCCGTTGCGTTCTTTTATTTCGATCACGGTTTCATTCTATCAAATTTTATGGAATGTTACGCGCCGTCCCGCAGGTTCTTTCCAAATTGCAGGTCATTCCATCAACCTGCGGGACGTTTTTTAAATTTCACGCACAATCGTGCAGCCGTAGGCAGGAGATTCCGTCAGCTCTGGCAAATGCCCTTCGAGCAGCGACTCAACTGCCAGGTCCAGAAAGAAGCGGGTTGGGATTCGATTGCGAAAGGTGACATCATCCACCGAGCCGCGATAACGCAGGATGCCATCACGGTCGATGACGAAAACATGTGGAGTGGTCTGCGCCTCGAAGAGATCCGCCACCTGACAATTCGCATCATGCAGGACCGTGGGCAGGCGGCGCGCTTCGGCGGCATTTTTCACCGCCTCAGCAGTTTCGTTGCGGTTCGAGGCAATCGTGAGCATGGACACATCATCCCTCCATTGCACGAACATGGACATGATGGCCTTGTCCGTCCGCTCCGAGTGCGGACATTCACACGACCAAAAATTGACGATGACGATCCTGCCGCGATAATCGCTGAGACGGTGAAGATTGCCGTGAAGATCAGGCAATTCAAAATCAGGGACGGGGTGGTTGGTTTTTATCATATTGTAGGGACACAGCGTTGCTGTGTCCTGGGCGGAGCAACGCTCCGCCCCTACGTTGTTAATCTAAAATTCCCACCCCTGCCAATTTTTCGATCACCCCCACCACAGCGGAGTTATCGAGTTCACCCATGCCCATGTCGATCATCATTTGATAGAGCCTCGTATTTTCTTCAGTGGACGAAATCGGAACGCCGTATTCCTTTGCAGTATCCAAAACGATGTTCATGTCTTTCAACTGCATATAGGATTTAAAGCCAGGGTTGCGGTTGCCGTCGAACAGGCGCGGCGGTTTGATATCCAAGGCCCAGCATTGTGCCGCGCCCGCTTTGATGGCCTCCACAACTTTGCGGGGGTCCACGCCTGCCTTCTTCGAGAAGACGAGCAGTTCGCCCATTGCCACCATCTGTGCGGCGACCATGATTTGATTCGCGGCCTTCGCCACCTGCCCCGCACCCGCTTCTCCAACGTGAGTGATGGTCTTGCCCATGGCTTGAAGAACAGGCATCACTTTTTCGAGAGCTTTTGCATCGCCGCCGATCATGATGGTGAGCGTGGCATTGCGCGCGCCAATGTCGCCGCCTGAGACGGGAGCATCCAACGAGAACACGCCTTTTTCTTTTAACTTGTCCGCGATCATGCGGGCGGAGGCTGGCTTGATGGTGGAGTTGTCCACCATGATGAGTCCCGCCTTTGTACCCGCGAGGATTCCGTTTTCGCCGAGGGCTACTTTTTCAACGTCTGGTGAATCGGGCAGGTTGGTGAAGACGATGTCCACTTGTTCGGCAACTTCCCTGGGCGAGTTCGCAGCGGTTGCGCCTTCGGCGGCAAGTTCATCCACTGCGGCGCGGGAGCGGTTGTGAACGACGAGCGGAAAGCCTGCTTTGAGAATATTCCGCGCAATAGACTTGCCCATTAATCCCAGACCGATGTATCCAACTCTTAACATGAAGAGACTCCTTAAATGTTCGCGTTACGGAGTCCAAAGTCTCCAGACTTTGGCAAAATCAGGAGATTTTGCACTCCAAACGAGATTTTGATTTTAGAATAATGAGGGATTATAACGCCCCTCCCGTCCTCCCCCAAATACGACAGATAAATTCTTAACGGGAGCACTCAAAGGTTGTTAGTCATCAGGCTCAAGCCGCCGTCCTCGGCGGCGTTTCACGAGTAAATTCTTCGCCGAGGACAGCGAAGGGAGCAACTCATCTACAAACTTTTAGCGCGCCCATTCTTAACTCACCTTACGCAGTCCGCTCTGCAGGGTGGGATACTTGCCCAAAACATCT
>CAKKRM010000100.1:0-17540 GCA_919902735.1 Anaerolineales bacterium
ACCCGATGATGTCTGAGCCGAATCTAAATGAAACACGCAAGCACATGCAGCAGCTAGAATTTTTTGTTGCGCAGGATATTTTCTTGAATGAGAGCGGAGCCTTTGCGGATGTATTTTTACCTGCAACTCCTTTCGCCGAAAAAGATGGCACATTCTCCAACACAGACCGCCGCGTGCAGCGGGTCCGCGCCGCTCATACCCCGCGTGGACAAGCCCGAGTGGATTGGCAGATTATTTGCGATGTAGCCCGGCGCCTCGAATCTAAACTGGGGCTTGCTTCTGCTTACTGGAAGTATTCCAACCCCGAAGAGATTCTGCGTGAAATGGGTAATGTCAATTCAGATTACGCGGGCATCACGTATGAGCGCATTGATAAAGTTGGGCTGATCTATCCCGTGCCTGATATGACTCACCCGGGCACACCGACTCTCTTCACCGAATCCTTCCCGCGCGGACGTGGCAAATTCCATCCCTTGGATTATGTCCATGTGATGGAAGAACCGAGCGATGAATATCCATTTATCTTAACCACTGGGCGCGTGCTCGAACATTGGCATGGCGGCTCGATGACTCGCAACTCCGTTTTGAATGAAGCCTACCCCGAAGCGCGCGTGGAGATGCATCCTGCTGACGCGGAGATTCATGGCATCAGAAACGGCGACCCGGTCAAGGTCCAGTCAAGACGCGGGGAAGTCATCCTGCGAGTCACTGTCACAGAGAAAACATCCGTAGGCGTGGTCTTCATCCCTTTTCACTTTGCCGAAGCCGCCGCGAATTTGCTGACGAATGACGCGCTCGACCCGCAGGCAAAGATCCCTGAGTTCAAAGCCTGTGCCGTGCAGGTCTTCCCTGCAAGGGAAAAAGATTTGCCAAACCCTGAAGCGGTGGTGTCACGAGGCAGGTATTAAAAAAGAACCCCAGGACGAAATGTCCTGGGGTTCTTTTTTTAAAACGAGGGGGCGTCAATTGAGCGCTATTTCCAATCGTCTTCGGTCTCGAACTCAACGTAACTGGCGAGCATCGTGAGGGGATCAACTTTGGCTTCGATATCCTGCCCGACCTGAAGGTTGGAGAAGGAACCGGGCGAATCTTCGTACATGAAGACTGTGGCCGAGCTGGTGTTGATGACCACGTCTGCGCCGCCATTCTCGGGCGTGATGGTGATGGTGCCAGCCGCCGCATCGAAGGCCGCGACCAGGCCTTCCACTTCATCCTGGTCAATGTCCGACTCAACCTTGAGCGAGCTGGCCAGCATGGTGGACGAGTTGTAGCGGGCCTCGATCCTGTCGCCAAAGGCCAGGTCGGCGAGGGTGGCGGGGAGGTCTTCGCGGGTGATGACTGTGGCGGTATCCACTTTCAATTTCACGATCGAACCGCCGTATCTCGAGGCTATGTCAACCGTGCCGGCCACCGTATCCACTGCGGAGACGAAACCTTCCAACTCGAACGCGCCTGGCGTGTCTTCACCGTTCGTGGCCGTTCCCTTGATTGCGCCTGCTTTGGGAGTATAGCTCATGATGATGCGGTCGCCGACATGCATTCGGGCGATGGAAACGGATTTGCCCCGGATCGTCAGTTTGGTGTTGGAGTTGTACTTGAGCGCAATCCGCGCGCCTGCTGTATTGCGAATAGTTACAACGCGGGTGCGTTTATTGATGGCGATGACCCTGCCGCGTGCCTGACGGGTGGCGGCGAGCCCCGAAGCCGAAACCGGCGCCGCTGACATCAACATACTGAACACGGTGAACAGGGCAACGATGAAGTAAAGACTTTTCTTGAACATGGTAACTCCTTATTTTAAGTGGGTGAGATTTAGCCAGAGCAAAGATCAATTAGCGATTGTTCTATTATTTATTCTCCTTTGACGTTCGGAGTAAGTATCATCTTGTTAGTCGTTTTTATCTGAATAAAGTTACGGGCGGTTTTATTCGTGAGTTTTTTCACCAATTTTATGCCTTTGATTTTTAACAAAAAGAAAAAAATTATCCAGTTAGAAAGTGGATTCTGCGTTCCTATGGCCGAATCTTTTTCGGCTTGCCCGAGTTAGGGTCTGAACGGTATATCAAGTAAAATCCTCCTTATGCCCAAACCCTACCTCGTCCCGTTGACTGAAATCCGTCGTGAGCATGAAGTGTTGAACTCGCGCTTCATTGCCACGCTCGCGCCTGCCTTTTCCATAGACGAAGCGCGCGCCTTCATGGCGCGGATCAAAAAAGAATTTGCGGACGCGAGTCATAATGTGCCTGTCTACATCATCGGCGGCGGGAATACTGTGACAGAATATTTTTCCGATGATGGCGAGCCAAGCGGCACTTCGGGCAAGCCAGCGTTAGCCGTCCTGCGCGGCAGCGGACTCGGTGATGTGGTTCTCGTCATCACCCGCTATTTCGGCGGGACCCTGCTCGGCACGGGCGGGCTGGTGAAAGCGTATACCGAGTCGGCGCAGGCCGTTATCAACGCAGTCGAGCGCGGGCGGAGAGTCCCCGTGCATGTGGCGCTGCTGGCAATTCCATATAATCTATTGGAACGTGTGCGATTGGTAACAGCGCGTCAACGCGGGGAAATTCTGGGGGAGGAATTTGCAGGGGATATCACCCTCACGATTCGTTTGCCAGTGGATATGTTCGAGGCCTTTCAAAAGGATTTGCGTGAGTTATCTGCGGGCAGGCTGCATGCAGAAATTGTTGAAACCAGCGAGATGGTTATGCCAATTTGACGCGGAGCTTCGCCTCCAGTTTCTTCACAATTACCCCACAATTTCCATGCGGCAAGCCAGTAAAATTGTGAAGATAAAATTTCAAGGAGAAAAAGTATGTCAAGTGAAGCGGCGCGGAATACCTCGAACCAAGCCATATCCAAACTGTGGGTGGATATCCTGATTTTTGCTGTATTTTTAATCACGATGGAGCCTCGCCTAAGCCGTTTGCCTGTCCACGAATGGTTGAGCCTTTCCATGATCTTTGGAATGACCGTTCACCTGCTCATCAATTGGGACTGGGTCGCGCAGGTCTCCCAGCGTTTTCTCGGCAGATTGGGCGGGCAAACCCGCATCAACTATATTTTGAACTGGCTGTTCTTTATCGACGGAACCCTCATCATAGTTTCCGGGGTCATGATTTCTGAAGTAGCCATGCCAGCGCTGGGACTGGATTTAAGCATTGGCCGCGGCTGGGGCGACCTGCACGAACTATCCACTAACCTGGCTTTGATTCTGCTTGGCTTGCACACCGCCCTGCATTGGAGTTGGATCGTGAACACGGTCAATCGCTACATGATTCAGCCCGTCTTGAGGTTATTCCTCCCTGAAAACAAAAAGGACGGTATTGCGTGAAAACCCTGTCGCGATCGTTTGTCATCCTGCTGGTCTTTGCGTTCCTGGGTGGATTGATGGTTGTATCTGACGCCGCCGCGTCTGGAGTTGCTGTATCTCTGGGATTAATTCACGCCCCGAAAGATGAGCGTCAGCCTCCGCCCGAAAATGCCCCTCAGATCAGGGAGAATAACCAGCACGAGAAGCCCAGCCTGCCTTATCTTATGGGGCGTTGGATTCTCAGCACGGGCAAAAGTGCGTTTGTGATATCGATCCTGGTTGTTCTTATCGTTTTCCCGAAGAGCATTGTCAGGAGAATCAGGAAGACCGTAACAACTTGAGCAGAGGGTAATTCCGCCGCTTTTCCCCGCCTTGGACAAGCCGAAAAAATAGATCACAGACAGCTCGCCACAGAGCGCACATAGATCATGAAAATAAGTGCATGGAGAGTCCAACGCCTCCAGACTTTGGATTGAATACTCCAGCGTTGGGAGACGGTTGAGTCCGTTTTCAGCTCTACGGGGTGATGGATACTCTGTGGCGAAAAAAATGCGGACCCTGCCAAATACCAAAGCGCCGTCTTTTACGGCTTTCTCAAAGTAGGTTGACACGTTTTCAAATCTGTAGCAAGGCTTGACGCGAAAGGCGCGAAATTGAGCGAATTTTCGCGAAACTCAATAAAAAATTCGCGTCACACCGCACTGGCGTACGGCGCAAGTGTTCGCCTTTTCGCGTAATTTGCGTTAAGATTTTTCGACTTTGAGAAAGCCGTACGCCGTCTTTTTATTGATGTTGATTAGCCCTGTGGAACGGTATATAATAAACGAATTATTTACCAGACATCAGTACTTCACGATTCTGGAGTCGATCAGCTCACAGTCCTGTGGATGCTGATCGACATTTCAGGCAGCAAGCTGCCTGACTCCAGAATCTTTCGCCAAGTACTGATAATCAACGAATCAAGCGGTTAACGGTTAGTTACTGATGTTACGCATCGTCCCGAAGGTTTAGACTACAAACAGGCGTATTTTACGAGAACCTTCGGGACGTTCCGCGTAAGGTGAGTTAATTAAATAGAGGAGAGCGCATGGACCAACCTACCTGGATCGGTCGGACATTAAGCGGGCGTTACAAGATCGACGCCCTGCTCGGGCAGGGTGGCATGTCGGCTGTTTACAAGGCAACCGACCCGAATCTGAAACGCGTGGTTGCCGTCAAGCTGATCCACTCCCATCTTTCATCTGACCCTGCCTTTGTTCTTCGTTTCGAGAGTGAAGCGTCTGCGGTTGCCAGCCTGCGCCATCAGAACATTGTGCAGGTTTATGATTTCAACAACGATAACGGGGTCTATTACATGGTATTGGAATTTATCCCCGGAGAAACACTTCAAGACCGTATGAAGCGCCTGGTGGCAGACAACCGTCAATTAGCCCTCGATGATGTTTTGAAATTTACCGCCAATATTAGCGACGCCATGGGATACGCCCATCAGCGTGGCATGGTGCATCGCGACATCAAACCTGCGAACATTATGCTGGATGTGCAGGGACAGGCCATCCTGATGGATTTTGGGATCGTGAAAATTCTCGGCGGCGACAGCCACACGACCACAGGCGCGGTTGTTGGCACGGCGCGTTACATGTCACCCGAAATCATTCGCGGCGAGGCGGCCGATCATCGCGCCGATATTTATTCGCTGGGCGTCACGTTGTACGAGATGTTGAGCGGACGTCCGCCTTTCATGTCTGATTCTGCGATGACCCTGATGATGATGCACTTGAACGACCCCGTGCCCAATGTGCGTGATTTCAGGTCGGATGTTCACCCGCAGATCGTAGCCATCCTCGAGAAATGCCTTGCGAAAAATCGGGACGACCGTTATTCGTCCGCTGCGGAGCTTTCGGCGGATTTAAGACGCGCGCTCGCGTATCTTGGCGGGCAGTCCACATATATTCAGGTGAAGAAAGAGTCCCAGTCTGTTGACCAGCCCAGGGCGGAGTCTGAAGCGGCGGCTCTTTCCCCGCTGACGCCTGCTCCCGTCAAAGTGACATTATCCCCGCCCCAGCCTTCATCGCCAAATACTTCTGCAGTGCATTCTGTTCCACGCAAATCTTCGGGTTCATCCAAGTTGGTTTGGGTGTTTGGCGCTGGTTTTATCGCGATTGCATGTTTTGCAGTTTTGTTCTTCCTCGGCAGCGTATTGTTTAACCGCCCAGCCGCCGAACCGACCAGCGCACCGACGCATACTGCTGAATTGAGCGCGGCAGTGGCTGCTACTGAAACGCTTTCGATCACCGAGGTGCCTTTTGAAACCGCCGCCACTCCGCATGTGACGGCGACCCCCGCAGGGCCGTATGTGGTCATCACGGGCATTCGGGTTGACAATAATTTTTACGCCGTGGATTATGAAGTGCATAACTTTACCGAAGACTCGCCCCTGCACGTTCACATGTTTTTTAATACCGTCGCGCCCGAACAGGCAGGCTCGCCAGGCTCCGGCCCGTGGAAGTTGACCTGGGGCGCTTATGGCGACCCGCCTTTCACGCAATATGGAATTGCAAACCGCCCCCCGAA
Organism: Anaerolineales bacterium; assembly: GCA_919902735.1. Lineage (GTDB taxonomy): Bacteria > Chloroflexota > Anaerolineae > Anaerolineales > Villigracilaceae > Villigracilis. Next base: position 5,885 of record CAKKRM010000100.1, read on the forward strand.
CGCAACGCAGATGTGTTCGCTGGTGGCGAATAGTAATCACTCGGTAATTTTAGGAACTGGCAATTGCGTGGACCTGCCGTAAAGCGAAAGTTCTGTTTAAGATTTAACCCAAGGACGCAAAGATTTTTTCTTTGCGTTTTTGCGTTAAAAATCCTCAATCAAGGTGGTTTCCCCGTTGAAGAATAATTCTGGCGGCCGGGCAGGGCGGGTGTTCTTCGAGTATGTATCGCGAAGTCTCCGAATGGGGAATGAGGGGATGATAGGCCTTTATCGAAATTTTACAACTTCTTCACGATTCATTCGCAATTCATCCACCTGAAAAATGGGCAAATCCATAGAATAAGTGACATCAACCCCGCAAAGCGGTTGACTGTCACTTTGAATATTGGAGAAAAAATGTCGAGCTCGAACCGAACAAAATTATTATTAGATATTGGCACATTCGTTGCCTTTCTCGTTGCGATGGATCCGCGTTTCAGCGGGATCGCACTTCATGAATGGCTGACCATTGCGCTGGCGGCGACGATCATCGTCCACCTGCTGTTGAATTGGAGTTGGATCGTGGAGGTGACTAAACGTCTCTTCACCAAAGGCTTGAACGGCGCACGTACGAACTACATCCTGAACTGGCTGTTGTTCATCGATGGCATCCTCATCATGCTTTCAGGCATCATGATATCGGAAGCGGTTGTGCCGGCCCTGGGGCTGACCCTGCCGATGAATTTCACATGGCGCAGTTTGCATGATATGTCTGCGAACTTGTCCCTTGTTATTATGGGACTGCATATAGCCCTGCACTGGAATTGGATCGTAACCACGGTCAAGCGCGTTTTCCTGGCGCGCAGGCCCGCAAAACCGATTGCCCTGGGTATGGAGAATGAGGCGCAGCCATGAAAACGTTGTTTCAGATTTTTGTAATTCTGGCTGTTGCCACCCTGATTGGCGGGCTGATGGTTGTGAGCGTGAATGCCGCCAGCCCTGCCCACAATGACGGGCAGAGCCTTGCCAGTGTGGAGCAGGTTAACCCCGACACAGAAAACGGGGACGCCTTCCGCCCTGAAGGAGAGGGCGGGGATGAGGGCGGCGCATTTGGGTTTCCCGCGGGAGTGATCAAGGCGCTGGTTCTTATGTTCATTTCGGGGGGAATCTATTCCGCTGTTGCGCGGGGTGGGAAAAAAGCAAAGAGAACTGTTTTAGCATAAACAGGAAGTGAAAGCAAAAAACAAAAGACGCGCCAGATGAACAGGCGCGTCTTTTGTTTTCTTTCCTCTTTTTTCTTTTCATTCGGCGGGTAATTCGATCACCACCCTCAAGCCTTTCCCTTTTTCACTCTCTGCCCAAATCCGTCCCTTGTGCATTTCAACGATGGATTTGGCGATGGCCAGCCCCAGCCCCGAGCCGCCATCGTCGCGGGTGCGGGATTCGTCGGCGCGATAGAAACGGTCAAACAGGTGGGCGGCTTCTTCGGAGGTGACGCCTTCGCCGCTGTCTTTAACGGAGAGCTGGATTCTGTCTTCGATGAGGCTGGCCGCCAGGGTGACCTGTCCGCTGGCGGGGGTGTAGCGCAGGGCGTTGTCCAGAATATTGTTGAGGACTTGCGTGAAGCGGCCTGGGTCGAGATTCGCTTTCAGGATACCGGGAGCAGGTTCGAGATTAAGAGTGATGCGATTTTGGTTGAACAGGGTCAGGTAATGGGTGTGGATGTCGCTGATTAAGTCGTTCACATTCACGGGTTGGAAATCTACAGAGAGTTCGCCCGCATCGGCAAGCGACAAGGTTCGCAGGTCGTTGACGAGTTTTTCGAGGCGTTCGGCTTCTTCGCGGATGATCTCGAAGTTTTCACGCGTGGGTTCGAGCACGCCGTCATGCACGCCCTCGGCGTGGCCGATGATGAGGCTGAGCGGGGTGCGAAGTTCGTGGGCGATGTCGGCGGTCATTTGTTTGCGCAGGTTGAAGGAGCGCGAGAGATCACTGCTCATTATGTTGAAGGACTCGGCCAGTTCGCCGATCTCATCGCGCGAGCGGACGTTTACCTGTTGATGCAAATTTCCGCCTGCCATGGCGCGCGTGGCTTTGGTGAGTTCGCGAATGGGGCGCGTGATGTTGCGCGAAAGGATGACGGCCAGAATCAACGCGAGCACGATCGTGCCAGCCGCGCTGAGAAAAATGGAGCCGTTCAGGCGGCGCAGAAATTCATCCTCCATCGGGTTTTGGCCGGGCGCAATGACAAGCAGCAAAAAGCCGATGGGTTCATTGTTGACTTGAATGGGGGTGGAGTGACCCAGCGACTCGGCGCTGAGGAGTTCGCCCAGTTGGTGGCTGGGGCCTGCCACGACGATCTTTCCGTTTGGGTCGGCGATGGAAAAGAACGGGGAATGTTTGTCTTCGTTGTGCCGGACGAATTCACGCCCGAATCGTTGGAATTCCTCTTCCACCCCATCCCAGGTTTGACGCTCCTGGTAATACCGCGCGAGGTTCTCGGCAAGCTCCGCTTTGTAACGCTGGCTGATGAAGTTCTCGAATTCGCGGTTGGTGGCAATGCTGGTGAACAGCACAATGATGCCCGCGCTGACCAGGCTTACCAAAAGAAACGCGAAAATCAATTTTGCGGTCAGTTTCACTTTTGGCCTTTTTGCAAACGGTAGCCGACCCTGTAGATGGTTTCGATGTAATGCGGCTTGCGCGGGTCGGCTTCGATCTTTGCGCGCAGGTTTTTGATGTGCGTGTCGATGGTGCGTTCGTAGCCTTCGTAGCGCACACCTTGAATGACATCCAGCAGGTCGAGCCGCGAAAAAACACGGCCAGGCGCGCCCATCAATGCGGCCAGCAGGTCGAATTCAGACGGGGTCAGGTCCACCGAGCGCGCGCCCGCAAAGACTTCGCGGTTGTCGCGGTCGAGGGTGATATCTGAAACTTTTAGCGTTTTGCCTTTGGGTTCATTTTTTCCCGCGCGCCTCAGCACATTCCGTACACGCGCCATCAGTTCACGCGGCTTGAATGGCTTGGTCACGTAATCGTCTGCGCCGAGTTCCAGCCCGATGATCTTGTCATCATCCTCCACTTTGGCAGTGAGCATGATGATGGGCGTATCTTTTTCGGCGCGGTGCGCGCGCATGAATTCATACCCGTTCATTTCGGGCATCATAATGTCGAGGATGATCAGGTCGGGGTTTTCTTTTTCGGCGACGACGAGCGCGTCTTTTCCATTGTAGGCCGCGAGCGCGCGGTAGCCCTCCTGCGCCAGATAACTTTGCACAAGCGAGACAAGTCTTTTTTCATCGTCGACGATCAGGATGGTTTGCGGCATGTGGGTTAAGGTTGAAGGTTGAAGGTTGAAGGTTGAAGGGTTAAGGGTTAAGGTTGAAGGTTGAAAGTTGTGGGGCGAATTATGCCATAATGTGTGTGAAGAAATTGTGTGAATTTTTTTGAGATGAAATACCCGCCTCAAACGAGACGGGTATCTGGTTCGGTTAAATGAGATTGAATCTACTCTGATTCTTTCTTCTCCTCAACCTCTACGCTGGGAGTTTCGTTTCCTGCGGGAGCAGGCGTTGCCGCCACGCGGGAGAGTCGCCAGCCGCTGTTCGTGACGAGCTTGTATCCCAGCCAGGCCAGCGCGCCCAACACCACGAGGCGGATGAGTCCGAAGATGGGCGAGAACCCGCCGCGATCTCTGCCGCGTCCGCGATCAAACCCGTGGGATGAGTTGCCGCGTTCCATGCGGTTGAAGTCATCGTCCATGCCCTGGCCGTGGGCGAAGAAAGGCGCCTGAGCCGACTGACCATCTGTCAGTTTGGTGAAGGAGGCGCTCTGCGTCACGCCCATGCGGAAACCAAATCCGCCAACTGCGGCGAGGACAACCAGCGTGAGCAGAATGCCCAGCGTGTACGTTAACCATTTTTTGCTTTTCATTGTTTTCTCCAGTAATTTGTTTGATTTTCAGTACTTCACAATTCTGGAGTCGATCAGCTTGCTGATCGATATTTCAGGCAGCTTGTTGCCTGACTCCAGAGTCTTTCGTGACTTACTGATTGTATTATCCCGCTGGAGAATTACATGGCAGTGAAGGAATTGTGTGAAACTTGTGGGGACGAATCCTGACCTTTTTACTTTCTCTTACTCATACGCCAGCGTATCCCTCACCGTCAGGCGTGAAGCCCTTCTGGCGGGCAAAGCGCTCGCCAGCGTACCCAACACAATCGTGAAGATCAACCAGGCGATGACTCCGCTTACGCCAAAGACGGCAGGCATCGGCGCGGTGAGGATCGCCATCCCTACGCCGAAGCACAACACATTCGTAATCGGAATGGCGATCACGATACTGATAGCCCAACTGAGGATGCCGATCACCATGCCCTCGGTGATGACAATGGCCTGGATATCGCCATTGCTTGCGCCGATGGCGCGCATCACGCCGATCTCGCGGGTGCGTTCCAGCACGTTGATGCTCATCGTGCCCATCAAGCCCAGCCCGCCGACGATTGCAATCAAGCTCGCCATCACCAGCATGAAGTAGACGAGGATATCGGTCTGGGCTTTTTGGCTTTCGATAAATTCCGCGCCCAGTTGCGTGGAGCGGATGTTGATTCCGCGCTTTTCAAACGCCGCCTGGATCTGGTCGTTGATGCGCCGCTGCGTGAGTGAGTCGTGTTCCGAAGTGATGACGCGCAGGGAATACGCTATTTCTGGCTCGCTAACCAACACACTGAGATATTCATAGTTGACGTACAACAGCGGCGGGCTGACGTTGCCCGTGATGCTGTAAATACCGACGATGTGCCAGTCCGTTTCCCTGCCGTTCGCTTCAATCGTGAGCCAGTCGCCTACTTTCAGATCGGGGAAGATTTGCAGCAGGTGATTTCCGATCACAATAGCATTCTCGTCCCCGGATTTCAGCCAGCGGCCTGTTGTGATGATCGGGTCTATCATTGTGGATGTGGAAGGAGGCGCGACGAACAAAATCTGTGTACCTGCTTCTTCATCGCCCATCTTCAGCGTGCCTGAGTACTCCAGCCAGCCTTCCGCGCTTTCCACGCCGGGGATGCTTTCGGCAACCGTGGCTACTTTATCGTAGCGGTAGCCGCGGTCAAAGGAGATATTGATGTCCGCAAGGAAATAACCTTGAATATCTTCCATTACCTTGTCAAATGAGGCCCACAGGTTGTACACGGCGATGAACACTGCGCCAGCCAATACCAATGTGAACAACGTGATTCCCAGCCTTGTCTTGCGCCTGAACGTGTTGCGGATCGAAATCCGAATCGGACGCGGGATCAAAACAGAATTCTGATTGACCGAATCCTTTTTTAGTTTGGCATTGCCGCCCAAACCGTAATCACTGATCGCTTCGCGCACCGTCACCCGCACACTGTTGTAAACGGGGAAAATGGCGGCGAACAAAGGCACGATCAATGCCACAATAACCTCTTGTATGAGCGTGGCCGAATACCCCTGATAGGGTGCGGCCTGGAAGTTCAACCATTGCGCCATGCCCCCGCCGATAGTTTGCGCCGCCATATTCGCCAGCGGGGCCGCGATCAGCAACGCGCCTACGCCAAACCCCAAAATCAAAACCACATACATGCCAGCAAGCTGAAGCGTGTCCCCGCCCACAGCCTTCATGATTCCGATCTGCCGCGTTTGCTGGGTCATCAAAGCCGTGATGGTGTTGACGATCAGGAATCCGCTTAATAAAACGGTGAGATATCCAAGCGCTCCCAGCACGAAGAAAACGCCTTGCGTAATGCTCCATGCAAAATGGTGGCCAGGCTGGTAGACGTTCACAAAATAGACCGTTGCGCCTGCGCGTTCCATGCGGTCTGCCACGGCTTGCGCCACTTCGGTCACGTGCTCCTGGTCGGTTTGTTTTTCAGAAACGCTGATCGCCAGCAGTTCATAAGTTGATATGTCGCCACCCAGCCATTCCAACGTATCAGGCGTAACGTAGGCATTTACCGTATTCGCCAGATTGTATGGAAACCCGGTCACATCATGGATGTACCCTGCAAGTTTAATTTCACGCTTTTTGCCGTTCCCCAATTCCAAAACGATTATATCGCCGGGCTTGTACCCAAGCGATACCGCGCTCGCGTCGATGATGGTTTCTTTGTCGCCGTATGTTGAAATGCCAGTTTCGCCTGTGGCAGGCTTGAGAAAATTCAAAGTCATCTGGCGGGGGTCTTCAACCGCGGTGAAATTAATATCCACATAGGTTCCGTCCGCGCGGACAATGCGCGCGCCCACCGATGAAAACCCTTCCACGGTATCCACGCCGGGAATGGCGCGCGCCATCTTCACCATATTGTCATCCAATGGATAGGCATACACCTGCGCTTCAGATGGGTTCGCGGAAAGATAATCCCTGTCCATGCTTTCGTTCATGTACAGGCCCAGGTTGCTGTTGAAGCCAACAGCGAACGCGCCGACAGCGATCGTCATGATGGTCAGGAGAGTCCGCCCGCGGTTGCCCCAAAAATCGGCCCAGACTTTTTTCCAGCGGCTGCCGATCATGATGAGATTCCCCGCCAGGATAGATTCTCGCCTGCGTGCTTGTTTGCCATCTGACGCAGCGCTTCATGCGTCGCCTCGGATTGATCCAGTAATTCTGACAGTTGTTCATACCCGATGGCAAGCGCCTCCACAGGTCCCGCCTCCGATGCGCGGATGGACGCGCGATGTTTCGTCTCGTGGAAAAACTCCATTTCGCCGAAGCATTTCCCAGATCCAAGTTGAAGCGCGATCACATCCGATTGATTGGGGCGCGGCAGGATCACTTCCACCGTCCCTTTGGACACGATGTAAAATGTGTCCGCATTCGTGCCTTCAGCAAGGATCATTGCGCCCGCTTCGTAGGTGAGTATCTTCGCGGTTTTTGTCGCTTGTAATAATTGAGATGCTGTTAATGTGGGCATGGCTTTCGCCACATACTCGTTGACAATTTCACCGTCCGCAATAAGCGCGGTGCGATGCGTGCGTTTTGCCAGCCCGCTGTCATGCGTGACGATGATGATGGTCTTGCCCTTCGCCACAAGATCGTTGAACAGCGCAAACACCGACTCAGCTGTCTTTGAATCAAGGTTGCCTGTCGGTTCGTCTGCAATGACGACAGGCGGGTCATTGGCAAGCGCGCGTGCAATCGCCACGCGTTGCTGCTGACCGCCCGAAAGCGCAGTGGGAAGTTTGTGCGCGTGGTCTGCAAGCTCAACCAGTTCCAATAATTCCATCGCGCGTTTGCGGCGCTCGTTCATTGGATAAGTGCGGCAGAAGTCCATGGGCAGCATGATGTTTTCGATGACGGAGATCATCGGAAGTAGTTGAAAGAATTGAAAGACGATACCGAGATTTTTCCCGCGCCAGCGTGCCATTTTGTTTTCGTTCATCCCATGCACGGCTGTGTTGTTAACCCAAACTTCGCCAGTGGTGGGGCGGTCGATACCTGTGATCATGTTAAGCAGGGTGGTCTTGCCGCTGCCCGATTTGCCGATGATGCTGACGAATTCGCCCGCGTTGATCTGCAGGTCCACACCTTCCAGCGCGTGATAATCGCCGATGGCGGTCTTGTAATATTTATTGACCTCGCGCAGGTGTATGATGGGGCGGTTTTCAATAAGCTCGTCCCCGTTCTTTTGTTTGAAAAATGAAATAGCCATGATGACCTCTTTCTTTGTTGCTCAAGCCGCCGTCCGCGGCGGCGGGGATGCCGCCGGGAGCATAGCTTTGTAGAATCGTTTCCCTTCTCCCATCAAATTGAGAAAAGGGCAGGGGATGAGGGAATTACTGCTCGAACGTAACCACCGCAGTCATGCCCCAGCGCATGGCGGCATCCTTGTCTGTGAGCAGAATGGTGACTTCGTAAACGATATCACCCTGATTTTCAGTATATCCCTGTCCAATGGAAAGAATTTCACCTTTCAGTTCTGTGTCAGGGATGGCATCCAATGTGACGGTTACAGGCTGACCTTTTTTCAATTTGACAACATCGATCTCGGTCACGTCCGTGGTGATGACTGTCCAATTGGAGATATCGGCTATCGTAACTGCGATTTCCCCGGCATTGATCGAACTGCCGGTTTTTGCATTCAATTCAGCCACCACGCCATCAAACGGGGCAATGACCGAGAAGGCTGCCACCCCTGCTTTTGCCGCATTTAGCCGCGCTTCCACCAAAGGCAGTTGATCTGCATCGGGGCCATCCTTCAGTCGGTCATAAACAAGCTGTGCTTTTTCTAACTCAGCTTTTTTCAATGCAAGATCATTCTCGGCTTCCACGATCCAATCCTGTGGGGCGGGTCCTGTAAAGCTTTTGGTTTTAATTTCATATTGATAACCAAAAGGTGTATTGGTCAAAACCTTGCGCGATTCTGTTTGCGGAATCCTTCGGTCATTTTGCAAATATACAAGGTACTGGTAGGCTTTTTCGCTTGCTTCTTGTGCATCTTTTAGATCAATGACGGCCTGAGCAAAGTCAGCGCCTCTTGCGTTTAGGAGGTCGTCCCATGCCTTCTGCGCGCTGACCAGTTCAACTTGTGCGGCGGCGTAATTCGTGTCCGATGCGTCGCCCAAGCGGATGAGTGGCTCTCCTTTTTTCACTGACTGGCCCTCTTTCACCAGCACCTCACTGATCGCTCCACTGGCATTGAAGGCGATCTCAGCATATTGAATGGGTTCAACCCGCCCTTCGGCTATGATGGTGTCGTCGGCGATAACAGTGGGAATGGGAGTCGCTTCGGGCGTGACGGGCGCTGTACCGCAGGCTGCCAGGGTTAGGACGAGAACGATCAATGTTAATAATTTAATGTGTTTCATCTTGAATTTCCTTTGTGAATTGTGATCCCGCCAGGGGATTGATTTCTGGTTGACTTACGAGCGAAATAAAATTTGGTTGTAAAAAAAGGAGTGCGGTTCATTTTGAACTGCACTCCTTTTTTGAAAATTCTTTTACGAGGGTTCCCTTATTTTTCCAACATCATGCTGGCTTCTTCGTTGAGCCAGCGGCGTCCGTCGCGGGCGAGCAGGTCGTAGCCTTCGGGTGGGCCCCAGCTCCCAGTTTTGTAAACAGCCAACGGCGGAGTCTGATGCGTTTCCCATGTCTGGAGAATGGGATCGATCAGCGACCAGGCTGTCTCCACTTCATCGGCGCGGGTGAAGAGGGAGGCGTCTCCTTGCAGGGCATCCAGCAGGAGTCTTTCATAAGATTCTGGAATGGCAGTTTGGCCGAACGCTTCGGCGTAATGGAATTCCATATCCACCGAGCGGGTTTCAGAAACGGTGTCTGGCGCCTTGGCTTCAAAACGGACGTGCAAGCCTTCATCGGGCTGAAGATACAGCACGAGCATGTTCGGTTTCATGGTTTGCATGGGGAACATGGCGAGCGGCGGTTCCTTGAATTGAATAATGATCTGCGATTGTTTTTCGGCGAGATTTTTGCCAGAACGCAAATAGAAGGGCACGCCCTTCCAGCGCCAGTTGTTGATGAAGAGACGGAGGGCCGCATACGTTGGCGTGGTGGAATTCGAATTGACCTGGTCTTCGCTGCGATAGCCTTTGTACTGCCCGCGCACCGTATTCGCCGACACCTGTTCGGGAGTCATGGGCTGCACCGCGCTGAGAACTTTTACTTTTTCGTTCCGCAGGTGACCTGCGCTGAAAGACGCGGGCGGCTCCATGGCGACGAGGGTGAGCAATTGCAAAAGGTGATTCTGGAACATGTCTCGCAGCACGCCGACGCTGTCATAAAACCCTGCGCGATGTTCAAGGCCAACCTTCTCTGCCACGGTAATTTGGACATGGTCAATGTAGGTGCGATTCCAGATCGGCTCAAAGATGGTGTTGGCAAAGCGCGTGAACAAAATGTTCTGCACGGTTTCCTTGCCAAGATAATGATCGATGCGGTAGATCTGGTTTTCGTTCAACGCCTTGTGGACTTGCTTGTTCAGTGTAACTGCCGAAGCAAGGTCTGTTCCGAAGGGCTTTTCGAGCACCACGCGCCGCCAGGCTCCATTCTCGTGCAGTTGGCCTGACGAACCGAGGTTATCGATGATGGCGGGGAAGAGAGTGGGCGGCAGCGCCATGTAAAAGAGACGGTTGGCTTCGCCGTTTTCAAGGTTGGTGAGCATTTCAGCCAGCCTTTTGAAATCGCCTGCCTCGGTGTATTTGCCTGAGATGTAATGCAGATTTGGCGCGAAGATATTCCATTCCTCATCGGTGAACGTGTAGCTCGCGTGATCTTTCATGCCTTTTTGCAAATGCTCACGGAACTGCTCATCGGTAAAGGCTGTGCCGCCAAAGCCGACGATCTGGAAATTTTTGGGAGTGCGCCGCTTGCGAAATAGATTGAATAGCGAGGGCATCAACTTGCGCTGGGTCAAGTCGCCAGACGCGCCGAAGATAATGATCGTTGTCAGTAAACTGTTATTGGGTGGGTTGTTCATAATAAATTGACCATGGACGATAGACAACGGACGATGGATTGGTCTCCATAGTCAATGGTCCGTCGTCCGTCGTCTGCTTTATGCTTTCTTGATGGCGTGGCCGCCAAATTGATTGCGCAGGGCGGCCAACATGCGGGCGGGATAATTTTCCACATCGCGGCTGGCGAAGCGCATTTGAAGCGCGAGGGTGATGATTGGGGCGGGCACATCGAGGTCGATGGATTCGAATACCGTCCAGCGGCCTTCGCCAGAGTCTGCGACCCAGGGCTTGATGTCTTTCAGTTCGGTGTCTTCGTCGAGGGCATTCGCCGCCAAATCCAGCAGCCACGAGCGGACGACGCTGCCATTCTGCCAGATGTGCGAGATCTGCGAGAGATCCATGCCGAATTCTTTTTTGGCTTTTAGAATGCCAAAGCCTTCGGCGAAGGCCTGCATCATGCCGTATTCAATGCCGTTGTGAACCATCTTTACATAGTGACCTGCGCCGTGCGGGCCGACTCGTCCCCAGCCGAGGTCTTTGCCAGGGGCGAGGGTCTCAAAGATGGGATTCAGCTTGGCGGTGATCTCTTCCTTGCCGCCGATCATCAGGCTATAGCCTTCGGTGAGCCCCCAAATGCCGCCGCTGGTTCCGCAGTCTACAAAGTCTATGCCTTTGGCTTCGAGCATGGCGGCATGGGCAATTGTCTCTTTGTAATTCGAGTTGCCGCCGTCTATGATGATGTCGCCTGCTTTCAAAAGGGACGCGACCTTTTCAATGGTCTCGGTGGTTGTCTTGCCAGAAGGAACCATCACCCAAACGACTTTTGGAGAGGATGTCAATTTGCCGACTGCTTCTTCCAAAGAGGATGCGCCTTCCGCGCCAAGTTTGATGGCGGATTCAACCGTCTCTTTTGTGCGGGCGTAGCCGACTACACGATGACCACCGCGGGTTAAACGCGTGGCCATGTTTAATCCCATTTTTCCTAAACCGATTAACGCTAATTCCATGTATAAAGCTCCTTTGGTGTGATACGTCATTAGTGAAATCTGGTGGTTGAGTAGCTGCGAAGCGAAGCAAGCAGCGTATCGAAACCACCGAGTTTGTAAAATACTTTGTGCTTGTCATTGACTGGTGGTTTCGATACGCCCTTCGCATTCGCTCGGGGCTACTCAACCACCGGAGTAACTATTAATTACAAAAGACTTGCCGCTTCCTCGTCGATCATCCAGAATAAATTTCCATCCAC
>CAKKRM010000100.1:17640-30727 GCA_919902735.1 Anaerolineales bacterium
ATTACAAAAGACTTGCCGCTTCCTCGTCGATCATCCAGAATAAATTTCCATCCACTGGTTTGATGCGTTGGGCGGGGTAGAGCTTGGGCTTGTACGCGCCGTCCAATACGTTCAGCAGCGTTTCTGCTTTGTTCTTGCCAGCCACGAGAAACCAGATTTCACGCGCATCATTAATGACAAGCTGCGTTAATGTTACGCGGTTGGCGGGGCGGTCTTGATAGTTGGCGGTGACTGCGAGGGTGGGGGAGGTTACATCCACGGGCGAGTTGGGGAATAAGGACGCGGTGTGTCCATCGTCTCCCATGCCGAGCAGGACGAGGTCAAAGCGCGGCCAATCGAGCGGAGGGTCGGAGAAAACTTTCAAGGTGTGGGCATAGTCCGTCGCAGCAGAATCAGGCGCGAGGTCCGAATTGACGCGGTGTATGTTTGTCGGCCCAATTTTGTCGAACAGGATTTTTTTCGTCTGCCCATAACTATTGCCCGCGTCATCCACAGGCACGCAGCGTTCATCGCCCCAAAAGAAATGCGCGCAACTCCAATCCACATCGTTTTGGAATTGATTCCCCAGCAGTTCATACAAGCGCATGGGAGCGCTGCCACCGGAGAGTGCAACCAGAAAACGCCCGTGTTCTTCGATTGATTTTTTTGCGATCTCAATAAATGAACGCGCCGCGTATTGACTTAGCTCACTGATATCTTTAAAAGTTGTGATCATCTTCCTGTCGATTTTATCCTAAATGTCGCTGCGAGGCGCTTTTGTCTTTCCCTGGCACCGCCCGCCAGGGCAGGTGTGCCGACACTTGCGCCGCGCGCCAGTGCGGTGAGCAGCCTCCAGAATAAGGAGATTGCTTCGTCGGGAAGAACAAGAGCCCTCCTCGCAACGACATATTGCGAATTGCCGATTTCATTTGTATTTTATACGATACCATGTAAAATTTGACACATGACTAAAATTGATTTGAAGAAACTACAAGCGCATCGAATCCGCACCTTTGGCCTGCCTCCCGCCAAGAGACTTTCCTCTCCATCCCAGGCATTGACCTTCGTCAACGCGCGCGGCTTCGTTTACTTTTGGCCCATCAAAGGCATTGACCTGCCCTCGCTGTGGACTGCCGTTGCGGGCGATAGACCCGTGGCCGACAAGCACGATGACCCAGGCCACATCACCTGGGGTTGGAAGGATGGCGCGCTGGATAAAAAGATGTGGTATTACGGCAAGATATTACGCGGCAAAGCCACAATGATCTCGCTGGAGGTCGCGCCTTATTTTTACGCGCTTTCTGAAAATTACGGTTCGCCCGAAGAGGATTATCTGATTGCCTATCACGAGGGGCGTTTGACTCAGGCCTCGAAGCAGGTGTATGAAACCCTGCTCGATAATGGCGCATTGAACACCCTGGACTTGCGCAAGATGGCGAAGCTCTCCAATGCGAAGGATTCTGAATTCAACAAGGCTTTGGAGCAACTACAAAGGGACTTCAAAATTCTGCCTGTCGGCGTAGCGCAGGCAGGCGCGTGGAAGTATGCCCACATCTATGAGATCGTCACCCGTCATTTCCCCGATCTTTCCGAACAGGCACGCGCCATCAAAGAATCTCAGGCGCGCGCAAAATTGCTTGAATTGTATTTTGACATGGTTGGCGCGGCACAACTCCGTGATGTGAATAAATTATTTGGATGGGGGAATGAGGTTGTGAAGAAGGCGGTTGGTAAATTGGTGGAGAATGGTATGTTGGTAAGTGCGGAACATCCCAAATTAGATGGGGAGTGGCTGGCGGTGGTTGGGGTGTGCAAATAACAAAGTTGCGAAGTCATTCCTTCTTGAACGCTTGTATAATCATTAGACTTTATCGGTAATTAGAAAAAACGTCCCGAAGGTTGCCGCCAGGCGTTCAAATTCCTCGAAAAAAACGTGCCTGTGTGTTATTTCCGATAAAGTCTATTTAATACCCGAAACCATTTTGCGCTTCAAAAGGATAAGCCATGTTTAATCCTTCCGGTGAGGAGTATTTGATTACCTTGTTCGAATATGCCCCAATTTCCCTCTGGGAACAGGATTTCAGCAGCATTAAGAAAATGTTCGATGAACTGCGAAAAAAGGGCGTCAAGTCGCTGGATTCGTATCTCGACGAACATCCATCCTTTGTGGATAAGTGTATGCGGCAGATCAAGGTTCTGAATATCAACCAGCAGACCGTATCCATGTTCAAGGCCGGCTCAAAGGAAGATTTGATCTCCAATCTCGATCAGGTCTTCCGCGATGGAATGCGCCACCATTTCCGCGAGGAACTGCTGGCGCTGTGGAATGGCGATGTCAACTGGTCTGGCGAGGGAGTCAACTACACCCTGCGCGGCGAACCGCTGGATATCCTCCTGCACTGGCGCATCCTGCCGGAATACGAAAAAAACTGGGAGCGGGCGCTGGTCACCATCGAAGATATCACAGTCCGCAAACACGCGGAACAGCGCTTTCAAAATCTCTTTGATTCTTCGCCCATTTCCCTGTGGGAGGAGGATTACAGCATCATCAAGGCTTCTTTTGACGAACTGCGCAGCCAGGGGGTGACCGACCTGCAAGATTACCTGGAGACCCACCCCAACCTTGTTGGTCATTTTGCCGAGTTGATCAAAGTAACCAATGTAAACAGAAAGACGCTTGAATTGTTCGGCGCATCCTCCAGGCAGGAACTCAATGAAAACCTGCATCTCGTTTTTCGAGACGAAATGAAGATTCACTTCGCAAAAGAACTGGTGGATCTATGGAACGGCAAACTCTCCTATGAACGCGAGGGAATTAATTATTCGCTTGACGGCGAACCGATAAACATCCAGATCGATTTTCGCATCATGCCCGGGCACGAAGAAGACTTTCGCTGGGCGCTGGTTTCCATTCAGGACATTACCTCCCGAAAAAAGGCTGAAGATTACCTGCGCTATCTCGGAACGCACGATGCCATGACAGGTTTGTACAACCGCGCATATTTCGAAGAAACGATCATCAAGCTTGAGTACCAGCGCAAGGAGCCGATCAGCATTGTAATTCTCGATCTCAATTACCTGAAACAGGCCAACGATACACTTGGGCATCAGGCAGGTGATAAATTGATCCGCCGCGCGGCGGAAGTACTTAACGCTGCCTTCGATTCTGGGCATGTTGTCGCGCGGATCGGCGGCGATGAATTTGCCGCCATCCTGCCCTATGTGGATGAAGCGACTGCCGCAGAGTTAACCAAACAAATCCAGGCGCTGATTGGGCTTAATAATAAATACTATCGCGAACCTGAGTTGAGCATTTCGGCTGGCTTTTCAACCAGTTCGCCGGGCATCCCTCTTGAAAAAGTGATTGGTGCGGCAGACGATGCAATGTATCGTCACAAAAGCGAGAACCATCGCCGCCGCAAGGATGATCGTTAATATTGTTCGCGCCGAATAAATTTCTTGAAAATGCCCTGCGTGCAAATCCGCAGGCGCATGGCGCGGCGCAAATTCTCGCGGACGCTTTTATTGCCGTGGAACCCGGCGCGGCGGTAAAAAAATATCTTCGTGAAAAACCCCTGCCTTTTGCCAAAAAATATTTCGCCTTCGGATTGGGAAAAGCCTCCTGCGCAATGACTCAAGCCCTGGCAGATGAAATTCCGCTTGCGGATTCGCTCCTCATCACCAAACACGCCTCTCCCTTAACCTTTGGGCCTGTTACGATTATCGAGGGAAATCATCCACTCCCAGGCAGGAACAGCCTTCAGGCGGGAACCACAGCCATTGAATTTCTTTCGCAATTAACCAAAGACGATCTGCTGGTTTGCCTCATCTCAGGCGGTGGCTCGGCATTGATGACCGCGCCCCGCGTTCCGCTTGAAGATTTGCAAACGCTCACATCTGCTTTGCTGAAATGCGGCGCGCGCATTGACGAGATCAACACCCTGCGGCGTCATCTCGATCAATTGAAAGGCGGGGGAGTGGCGGGGTTGGCAAACGACGCCCGAGTCTGCACCTTGTTGCTTTCGGACGTGGTTGGCGATTCTCTCGAAGCGATTGCCTCCGGCCCCACCGCGCCTGACCCAACTACACTTGCGGATGTGCTTGCCATTATCGAGAAGTACGGTTTGAAGGAAAAAATCCCCGCTTCCATTATTCCTGCTTTAACTGAAACCCTCAAGCCCGGCAGCCCGCTATTTGAAAAAGTTCAAAACAGTATTATTGCCAGCAATTCAACTGCGTTGCTGGCGGCACAGGCTCAAGCCGAATTGCAGGGATTTCAAGCCAAAATAATTGACCCAGGTTTGCAAGGCGCGGCACGCCTGCGAGGCGAAGAAATAGCTTTGCAATTAAAAGAATCACTGCAAACAACGAAGCGTCCATTTTGTTTATTGGCGGGTGGTGAAACAACAGTGACGATAAAAGGGAATGGAACAGGCGGCAGGAATCAGGAATTGGCGCTCGCCGCTGTAGATGCGCTGGCTGGCCTGAAAGATGTGCTTTTCATCTCGATTGCCACGGATGGCGAAGACGGCCCCACCGATGCGGCGGGCGCTTTTGTAACGGGGGAAACTGCCCAAAGGGCCGAGTCGCTTGGGATGTTCGCGGCAGGCTTCTTGTTAAGAAATGATGCGTATTCCTATTTCGAGAAAATCGATCAGCTGATCAAAATCGGACCAAGTGGAACGAACGTCAACGATCTGGTTATCTGCCTTGCATATTAATCAGCGCGTAGATTCCAAACAGGAAGATGACCGCGCCTGAAATGCGGTTGATCCATGCCATGTGATATTGGTTTAATCGTTCGCGCATCAGACCGACGCCGAAGTTGAGCGCCAGCCACCAGCCTGCCGAACCCGCGAATACGCCCGCCACCATCACGAACGGAGAGTTAACATTTTGACCGATCATGGTTCCCGCGAAGATCGCGGCAAAGGAAAGAATGGTGATGGGGTTGGTGATGGTCAGAAAAAAGGTGGAAAGGTACATGCTGAAATAACCGCCCTGTCTTGTTTGCGCGGCCTGTTCGGCGGGTTTTTCAAGAAATGTTTTGATGCCGAGATACAAAAGGAACAAGCCGCCGAACAGTTGAAGCCAGAATGCGTTTTCAACCAAAAAACTTGAGATGATGGTCAACCCGAATGCGGCCATTGCGCCGTAGAGCATGTCTGCCGTGGCCGCGCCCAGGCCGGATAAAAACCCCGCCAGTTTTCCGTTGGACAGGGTGCGGCGGATGCACAGCACGCCGATGGGACCCACCGGCGCGGCGATGGATATGCCGATGAGAAAGGCGCGCAGAAAGAGGGGGAGGTTTTCCGTCATGGGATGGGAATCAAAAAGGGACGCACGGTCAAGTGCGTCCCTTTTGTTATTTTATGCGTTTGCGCCGCGCCTGAACCAGGTCTGCCATTCACGTTTTTCCCACAGCACGAGAATGGGAGCCGCAACGAAAATGGAGGAGTACGTTCCGCTCAAGAGGCCAACGAGCAGGATCACTGCAAATTCCTGCAGAGTGATGCCGCCGAACAAGGCCAGCGAGAGCAGGAGAAATTCCACGGTCATCAACTGGGTGTTGATTGAGCGTTGAAGCGTCTGCACGATGGAATGGTTGACGAGTTTTTCATATTCCAATTTGCGGAGCAGGTTTGCGTTTTCGCGGATGCGGTCGAACACCACAACCTTATCCTGCACTGAAAAGCCGATCACGGTTAACAGGGCTGTCAGGAAAAGCGCGTCCATTTGCCAGTCAAAGAAAAGCGCACCGATGCCGGCGATGCTGAAAACCACAGCCACATCATGGATCATTGCGATCACGGCGCAAACGCCATAGCGGAAGGCGTTTTGCACCTTGCGGAAGGCAAGTGTGATGTAGACGATAACCCCCAAAGCGGCAACGCCCACTGCCAGTGCGGCGCGTGAGGCAACCTGTTTGCCAATGCTTGGGCCAACGCTGTCAAAGCGGATGACCGATACCGCCGCGCCGGATCCTTCCTGCAGGGCTGTCAGGATTTCATCGCGCACTTCGTTAGAGAGGAAGGAAGAGCGGATGATAAGCGAGCCAGTGTCGGTGGATGTAATCTGGGCATCGTCAATTCCCGCATTTTCATAGACGGTTAGGATGTTTGCGGTGTTGAGGGCTTTCCCTTCCGCGAATTGCACTTCAAAGAGGCTGCCGCCGGTGAAGTCAATGGAAAGGGGCAGGCCATTGCTGGCAAGGAGAAATAGCCCTGGCAAAATGACCAGCACAGAGAAGATAAAGTAGTAATAGCGTTTGCTAAGAATATCGATCATATGAATAATCCTTGGCGCATCGGTTTAGATGCCGAACCAGAGTTCCAGATTTTGAGATTTGAAACCCTTCAAGAAGATCACCAGCAGGGTGCGTGTAACATAGATGGCGGTGAAGAGGGAGATAAGCACGCCCAACGCAAGAGTTAATGAAAAGCCTTTCACAATGGTTGCGCCAAAGGTGGAGCCAAACCAGAAAAGGATCAGGGAAGTGAGAATCGCGGACAAGTTGGAATCGCGGATGGATGGCCAGGCGCGCGCCCAGCCCTGGTCCACGGCCTGGGTGAGGTTCTTGCCGTTGCGGAGTTCTTCCTTCAAGCGTTCAAAGATCAAGATGTTCGCATCCAGCGCGGCGCCGGTGCTGAGCAGGAAGCCTGCAATACCGGGCAGGGTCAATGTGAAGTGGAACCACTTGAATACGGCAAATGCAACCACGGCGTAGATCAAAATGGACAGGACGGCCACAATGCCAGGCATTCGATAGTAGACGATCATGAACAAGGCCACAATGATCATGCCGATCAATCCAGCTATGAGACTCTTGTTGAGCGAGTCCGCGCCGAGGGTGGGTCCGATGATGCGGGTTTCAACGATCTTCAATGGAACGGGCAATGACCCATAGCGCAGTTGGATCGCAAATGCGTTCGCAGATTCGTACGTGAAATTACCTCGGATTTGACCTTGGCCGCCCGTGATAGGCTCGTCAATAATCGGGGCGAAGACAACTTGTTTGTCTAAAACAATGGTCAGGAATTTTTGAGAATTAGCTGTTGTATGGTCGGCAAAAATCTTCGCGCCATCAGATGTGAGCACAAAATCGATTAGATAGGATGTTCCTAATGTGTCTGATGTGACTGCGATGGATTCAAGGTCGGCGCCAGTCATGATGGTGTGGTAAACCGCAGTCTCGGGGGTTGTTCCATTAGCGGTTGGTGTTTCCACAGGCTGGCTGGTGGGGCTAAAGTCCGTCAGGATAGACGTTCCTTCTTCAGGCTGGAAATCGCCGGTGTCTACAAATTCCAGCAAGCCGGTCTGTTGGATCGTTGACAGCACGGACTCGGTATCTTCCAGCCCGGGGAATTCGCCAACGATGCGGCGTTCACCGGCAACTTGAATGACGTTTTCATTCACGCCAAGAGCATCGGTGCGCTGTTGGACGATGTCACGGGCAATGTCCATCGAAGCGGAGTCGATTTGTGCGTCGGCGGGCAGGTCGGCTTCAAGCAAAACCTGCAGGCCGCCTTGCAGGTCGAGACCGAGGCGGGGGGCCAGGTCTCGAGTGAAAAGGGGTTCATCGGTCACAGGGTTGATGAGGTTCAATTCGCTGCTGAAATCGATCACCAGCGCGAAAGCCAGCACAACCACAATGAGAATGATTCGGTTGGTTAAATTACGGATCATGTGTTAAATATCTCCATCCACGAAAATGCCAGCTTTTGGCTGGCGCGGACGCCATTATACTCCCATTGAATGATTTTATGGGCATATCGGCGATGGGAAAAATCTGCCTGGGCGTGGATTTTGTCCCTTGCCCAGCGAGCAGGCCACAGGGCGGAAAAAGAAGCGCGGCGCTTGAGTTGGCAAAAACCTTTTTTACAGGATTCTGTTTTTAAAGTAATCCAATGCGCGGGCGAGGACTTCATCCGAATCAAGATCGTTGGTATTAATGACCAGGTTCGCATGTTCGCGGGCGTGGGAGAGCCTGCGCAGTTGTTCTTCGTGGTCGGCGGGAAGCCAGTTTAATTTTCGGCGCGTGGTGGAGTTTTCAAACGAGCAATCCAAAAAAATGAGGATGTCTGGATTGGTGATGACCTGCCACATGTGTTTGACATAGGAATGTTCCTGCGCGATGTGCCGGCAGCGATAGCCGTGTTTTTGAAGACCCGCAATAAGCGTGGATTTTCCCGACCCGCATGGGCCGACTATGCCGATAAGCGGTCTGCTGTCGTCATCCTTCATTATCGTAGAGCAGTTTTTGCAATTGCTCAGGCCCGCCAAGCACGGCAATCACATCCCCAGGGTGCAGCGGACTTTTATCCGTGGGGTGCATTTCGGATTGGTGATCGTGGCGGAGGAGCACGATGTTGAGATGGTAATTATCTTCCACGTAGCCGATGGTTTTATTTGCAAACGGCGCATCGTCGGAAATGGTGAGGCGCGCCAGGCTGAGCAGTTGACCTTCCACTGAAATGGGGTTGGTCACATCCACACCTGCGGCGGCGGCGGCGAAAACAGGCGCGGCCATTTCTGTGGCGCTCAATGCGATAAAGCCGAATTGCTCCTGGAGCGCGTGCGCGAAGTCGTCATCGAAAATGCGGACAACCACATTGATCTTTGGGTTGATGCTGCGAGCTTTGAGCGCGATTTGCAGATTCATCGCGTCGTTCTGGCTGGCCATGATGATGGTGCGCGCGTCTTTGATGTTGGCGGCTTCGAGTGCAGCGGGGCGTGTGGCATCATCATGTATCACGGGGATGCCTAGATTACGGGCGGCGTTCAAGGTATCTGTGTCGGCGTTGAATTCGATGACTGCCACCTGCTCGCCCATTTCATGTAGTTTGAGCGCGACGCGGTAGCCGAGATGCCCCAGCCCAACGAGGATGATATGTTTTCTAAGTGTGGATGCGACAGCCATTTCCCATTCCTTTGTGCGCGCGCGGCGGTTGAAGAGCAGGCCGCTGAAATCTGCCAGCCCTTGCGCGAGCACGATCAGCCCGACGATGGGCATAAAAAAATGAAATAATTGCAAAGCGATGTGATGTGGAAAATCGCGGTTTGCAGGTTGTAAAAAAGTGGCGATCAGTACGATGTAAATGGATTCAGCCAGGCTGTAGACTGGCTCGTTGACCAGCTTTGAAATAAAGTCGTATAAAATTCCCCCGCCGATGATGGCAAAGGAAAACCATAAGAGAGGCGTGCGGAACTCTCCAAGCAATATGGTTGTGTCTCTGATCGAGGCCTGAAAATGCCTCCAGCGATTTTTAGCCGCTTTGTTTTTATGAATAAGCATGGATCGGAAGCCTGACACTCATGCGCCGTACATCATCATCCCCGTTGCGCGCCGAGACTTTGACTACCAGCACGCTGATATCATCTGCGGGGCGGTTGTCATCCAGGCTGATTGCGTGCGCGAGGAGTGCGTCGGCCAGTTGCTGGGGGGAGGGGTCCTGGTCTTCGATCACCGAGCGGATCGTTGCGCTCACGTTCATCGGCTGGCCGCGGCGTTCGCCGGCATGGCTGATGCCGTCACTGAAGATAACGATTGTCAGCCCAGATTCAATTCCCAGCTCCGTAATGAGCGGGCGGACACTTCGCGAGGTTCCAAGCGAAATACTTTCCTCATTATTGGCGTCAATCTTTTCGCCGCGGCAAATATACATTGGCGCAGGGTTGTTTCGCGTAAGCACTATGGTCTGGCTGTGCAAATCCACCGAGGCAATGTTCAGCGTGCAGGTGACTTTCCCAGCCTTGTCTGCAAAGAGGGCATCAGAAGCAGCTCTCGCCGCAGCCCCGTCGCGCACGCCTTCGGCGATCAGGCCGATCACTTTTCGCACGACCAGCATCGAAACTGCTTTCGCGCCTCGCCCGCTGGTTTGTCCATCTGCCAGTACAACGGAGAGGCCGCCAGTGGGGCGTTCGATTACCTCAAGTGTATCTCCGCTTTCGGAGACCGCGTACTTATTGATCTTGGCAACTGCGATCTGGATTTCCATGAAATAGATTTTACATCGAATTCGTCTTGACGTCACTGCCTCCTGCCGATATAATCAGCAGGCTTCATTAAAAAACCAATCCAGACGGGCTGGTGGTTGAGTAGGGCGAGCGCTTTTCTCGCCCTTATCGAAACCCAACCCGTCTGATGTATGTATAAAGGAGAAAGTATTTATGACCCCACATCCCAAGCGCAAACATTCCAAAGGACGCCGTGATCGCCGCCGTTCACAGGATGCCCTCACCGCGGTAAACACAGTCGCCTGCTCCAATTGCGGAACCAAGCGCCTGCCTCACACCGTTTGCTCGAATTGCGGCTACTACAAAGGCCGCGAAGTCATTCAGGTCAAAAAAGAAAAGAAACCGGCTGAGTAACACTCAACGGGTCGTGACTATCACGACCCGTTTGTGTTTTAATTGCAAAGACCCTAAAGGTTTTCAAAACCTTTAGGGTCTAATAAAATGGAGATAACATGAAACTTAATATGCAAAACACAGCCTTTGTTTTCCCCGGCCAGGGCTCTCAAACCGTTGGGATGGGCGAAGAGCTTGCCGCGCAATATCCAATCGCAAAGCAGACCTTTGACGAAGCGGATTCCATCCTTGGCTTTGCACTCTCAAAGATCATGTGGGATGGACCCGATGCCGACTTAAACGACACGGTCAACACCCAGCCTGCGCTCTACGTTCATTCATTGGCTGCCTTTCGGACTTTTTCGCATCTTTTTCCTAATCTGACGCCTGCTTCAATGGCCGGGCATTCGCTTGGCGAGTTATCGGCTCTAGCCGCCGCTGGAGCATTTTCCTTCGCGGATGGGCTGCGCCTCGTCCGCAGGCGCGGTGAGTTGATGAAGCACGCAGGCACGCTCGCCCCCGGCGGCATGGCCGCCATCCTTGGCCTGGACATTCCCACGCTGGATAAAGTCTGTGCTGAAGCCAGCGCTCATGATGAACTCGTGCAGGTTGCAAACGACAATTGCCCCGGCCAGGTGGTGATCTCAGGCGCGAAGCCCGCCGTGGAACGCGCGGTGGCAGGCGCAAAAACCGCGGGCGCAAAACGCGCTTTGCCTTTGGCAGTTTCCATCGCCGCACATTCACCCCTAATGGCTTCTATTCAAATTGAGTGGAGTGACGCAGTGAACGAGGCTAACTTTTTGCCCCCGCAGATTCCAGTCATCGGCAACGTCTATGCTGCAACCTTGGGTGATGAAGCCGCCGCCCGTGCCGACATTACCGCACAGATGCAATCCTGCGTCCGCTGGACAGAGTCTGTGAGGTTGATTGATGCTCAAGGCGTTACCAATTTTGTGGAAGTAGGCACGGGCACAGTCCTGGGTGGCCTCATCAAACGCATTGTGGATGGCGTTACAACACATCCGCTTGGCACACCTCAGGATTTTTCCGCTCTGGATTAACTCTGGAGTCCAGCAGCTCGCTGCTGGACAGAAAAAAATGAAAAAACTTCTAGTTTCATTCCTGCTCATCTCAACCTTGCTCGCTGCCTGCGAGCCAGTGGCCTCCCCTTACACGCCAGTCACACAGATTCCCTTTTTTGCATCTGAGACTCCCGCGCCATTCATCGTCCCAGTGACGGATACCCCGCTTGTCATTCAACCTGTCACAGATACGCCGCTTATTCCCCCGCTTGTCACTGATATTCCAATTGTTGCGACAGAGCCGCCCGTTATTGTCCCAGTAGATCGGTGGTGGGATGTTTATTTCACAGACCCGCTTGTCATCAATAATCCTGATGTGCTTTCTGGTTCCATCGAAGAAAAGTTGATCGGGTTCATCAACAACGCTCAAACAAGCATCCACATTGCATCTTTTGAATTCAACCTCACACCTGTGGCGGAGGCATTGATTGCCGCCAAGAATCGCGGTGTGGACGTGAAGTGGATGACGGACGATAAGAACGGCCTGGAATACGACACCCAGCCCGGGCGTGGACAATTTTCATTGCTAATCGCATCAGGCATTGAGGTTAAGGATGATGCGCGTTCGGCGTTGATGCACAACAAGTTTTGGGTATTCGATCAGAAAATCGTGTGGACCGGCTCCACGAATATTACATCCAACGGGATTTTCAAGCAGAATAATAATGTCCTTGTGATCCGCTCGACCGAACTGGCATTTGCATACGAGCGTGAATTTCAGGAAATGTGGAATGGGCAGTTCGGTCCGCGTGCGCCCTCCACGGTGAATAATCAGTGGGCGATTTTGGACGGCACGCCTGTGCAGGTGTTGTTCTCGCCCGAAGATAAAATTGTGAGCAACCTGATTGCGCTGGTGAAGGATGCGCAGGTGAGCATCCGTTTTCTGGCATTTAGTTTTACCGATTATCCGCTCGCGCAAATAATGATCGACCGCGCCAAAGCGGGTGTGGATGTGAAGGGTGTGTTCGAGACATTTGGCAGCGCCAGCCCGAATTCGGAGCTGCAAACATTTTTTTGCGCAGGCGTGCCTGCGCGGCAGGATGGCAACGGAAGTTTTCTGCACGATAAATTGATCATCGTGGATAACAGTATTGTAGTGACGGGCTCGTTGAACTTTTCATCCAATGCGGATGATTCGAACGAGGAAAATGTTGTGATTTTGGAAAACGCCGAGATCGCGGCTTTGTATTTGCAGGAATTCGAAAAACTCTGGAATCAGACGCAGGACGTTGACCCCGCTTTATTTAAATGTCAATAAGGTTCAAGAGCGGGGTTTGTGACGTATAGTATAATGACATTATGAACGCCTTGCCTGGCAGCAAATTGTCAGCGCCGCTTTCTTTGCGGTTGTAAAAGTGTATCTGGTCGGCATCAACACCTGACCAGATTTTTGTTTTTAAAACTACAATCAGACCCTAAGAGACTGTTTAATAACTCACTCTCCGCAATGTCATTCTGAGCGCCAGCGAAGAATCTCTGAGAGCCTCGTAGAGACCCTTCGCTAGCGCTCAGGGAATCACGGTAGGGTGCGTAAGGAGAGTTGGTAAAATCGAGTTATTAAACAGCTTCTAAAGGTTTTAGGTGTGTTTCATTTCAGTTGAAACAACCGTCCCGAAGGTTCGGAAAACGGCCAAAGTCTTCGAGAAAACCTTCGGGACGTTCCATACCTTCAACTC
>CAKKRM010000101.1 GCA_919902735.1 Anaerolineales bacterium
AACTGCACCCTAATTATGCCCGTTTTTGTGTCTAAATTCCTTTATCCACTATACTATCCCTTCACTCCAAGTTACACGTAATCTTTACAAAGAAGAAACTACATCACATATGACACGTGAAGGTTTAGAAAGTGATGTAACTAAAATACCAATCTTTATTCTTACTATTGACCCCGAGAATATACTCTGTGACCATACCATTTTAGGGAAATTAAGTGAGATAAACAATGGACGAATACTTGAAAGCCATATTGATAAATTCTTATCTCTCAGATTCTCAACTTAACTCCCAACCGCCGCCCAACAAAGCATGCACCTGACGCTGGGGATTCTGCGCAAATCTCAGGCAGTTTTCTACGCCTTATCATTTTTCTGGCTGGACGGCTTCGCCGTCCCCGCCCCAGCGCGGGTAACGCCAACCGTTGGACGAACCTGTAAAATGTAGTCATGAAGAGAAAATCAAAACACAACTCGATCATCAATGACCACTTGGAACAAAGAAACTAATAAAATTTTTCTCGAGCTGTGGGGTCGCAGTAGCCCTGCTGAAATTGCCGCCGCCGTAAATGATTGGCATAGCGATGACAGCAAGGCCAAAAATGCCATGTATGCGACAATCACTACGGCGCGTGGTGTCATGTATCATGCTCTCAAATTGGGACTGATTTCATCTACGGAAGTAAACATTTTTGATCAGCAACAAAAAAGTGACCGCCAAAAACGCAGCTATGTTTCCAGCAAAATCCGCAATGCAGTTTTGCAACGCGATCATCATCAATGCCTTGCCTGCGGCAGCCAAGATACCCTGACCGTTGCGCACATCATGCCCATTAGCCAAGGCGGCAACAGCGAGATTGAAAATCTACAAACCTTGTGTTCTCCATGCCAAAAAGATAATCATGCTTACCGCGTGAATTTTCGAAAACCTTATACAAAACAGTGGTGCAGTCACTGCGGTCGAGAACACTACAAAAATATTGAGTAGCGATTTGTAAATATGCAACTGGCTCACATAGCGCATTACAACAATACGCCAACGCCTCAATCAGGGGTGAAATATCCACAGGATGCGCTGCGCTTCGATCTGGCTGGCATCCTCCGCAAACATATTGGTCAATATAAAAAGTCGCATCGGCTTTCGTATGAGCAATCTAAAGTCGTGAGCGCAATTTTAGATTGCCGCTCTCCCGCACTCGGTGGAGTGATGAAGGCATGTTCCGTGTGCAAGGCGTTGGAGTTTCACTACAAAGCTTGAAAGAATCGACACTGTCCCCAGTGTGGGGCGTTCGAGAAAGCGCAATGGCTCGAAGACCAGAAGAAATGGATCCTGCCCATTCATTATTTCCATGTCGTTTTCACCATTGACCATGTTTTCAACGACTTGGTCGCTTTCAATCAAAAACAACTATTCGATTTGTTCATCAAGGTTGCGGCTCAGTTGTTGAAGGAGTTCGGTCGGAAGTATCTCGGCGGGGACATCGGCTTCTCGATGGTCATGCATACTTGGGGTCAGACCATACAGGAGCATTTGCATATCCATTTCATCGTTACGGGCGGCGCGCTTGTGTCCTCCCCCACTGGCTACTCTTGGAATCCTGCTGACCACAAGTTTCTCTTTCCCGTCAAACTGCTTTCCAATTTGTTCCGCAATCGCTTTTGTTTTGAAATCGCCAAACTATGGGTAGACGACAAACTCAACACCAATAATGGCGCTCTTGATGTTCAGGATATGTTGCAGCAAGCCTTGTCCAAAAATTGGGAAGTCTATATCCAAAAGCCACTCTATGACAAAGAGAAGCTGCTCGAGTATCTCGGTCGCTACATCTTCCGTATCGCCATTTCCAATCACCGCATTGTTGCCGTTGCCAAAGATACGGTCACCTTCAAGTATTTCGATAATCGCGACGAGGGCAAAGAAAAATTGATGACCCTGCATGTCTTCGAGTTCATCCGCCGTTTCCTTTCCCACGTCCTCCCCGATGGATTTGTCCGTGTTCGCCATTTCGGCTTGCACCATTCTGCCTGCCGTATCAAACTCCAACATGCCCGTCGTGTCCTGGGTCTGCCTTTTGAATTGCCCGCTATTCTCAAGTTGAAGTTCCTCGATTGGTTCAAAAAGATTACTGGCTCCGATGTTGACCCGCGTACCTGCAAGTTCTGCGGCAAAGGTCTGATGTTGCCCATTCGTGAGTTTGGTCCTGTCTTTGGCTGGCGCTTGATTTTCCATTCCTTGCTTGGTTTCTTCTCTTCATGGAAATTTTCCTTCCCCTGACTTCGCTTTTCTTGCTCGGTTGTCGAGCCTGCCGAGACATCGCCCGTTCGCGGGGCGGGTGGATTCTGCCTGCTCTTTGTTTTTGCACTCTCCGACCTCTTTTCTTCGCTGTCTTACGCTTCGCCACGCTTCTATTTATTGCCTTGATCCCTCTGCAAGTCGTGACCTCTCTTTATTTTGAGACTATAATCAAAATCGTAATCCCTATAACAAGCCCGTCCAACAAAGCATGCACCTGACGCTGGGGACTCTGAACGAATCTCAATCAGTTTTCTACGCCTCAGCATTTTTCTGGCTGGACGGCGTTCCGCCGCCCGCCCCAGCGCAGGTAACGCAAACCGTTGGCTTGCCCCGTGCTAAATTTACACAGGAAAAAATCAACGATGTCTCAACCCAGATACATTGAACGCATTGAAACAGCACGAAACGGAACAAACCCGACTGTCGTTTATAAAGTTCCATCTGGGTGGGTATTCCTAGCCAACATTCAATTATTTCGTGGGTACTGTATTCTTCAGTCAGACCCCGTTACTGATTCATTGAATTCTTTGACAATCCCGCAAAGAGAACAATACTTGCGTGACATGGTAATTATAGGTGACGCCATTTTAGAAGCGACAAACGCCTATCGAATAAATTACGCAACTTTGGGAAATCTTGAACCTGTTTTACATTCTCATATTGTTCCTCGGTATCTTGATGAGCCGATAGAATTACGGCAAGGTTTGCCCTGGTCGTATCCACAAGAACAACTTGACTCAATAGGTTTTGACTTTGAGCGAGACAAAGAACTTATGGAAAACATTGCGGTTGCTATCGAAAAAAGGCTTTAGGTAAAATTGTAAAATGAACGATGGTGTAAAATCTAATTTGGTTGGCGACAGTTTTGGTTTATAGGCTTTGAGTCTTGCATCCATAAAGGCAAGCCAACAAAGCGTGCACCTGACGTGTGGGAGTCTGCGCGATTTACAAGCATTTTTCTGGCTTCGAGTTTTTTTCTGCTCTCAAACATTGTCCACGCCCGCCCACACGCAGGTAACGCAAACCGTTGGGTAGCCCAAGAGCAAAACCAAAAGCAAGAGCAAAACCAAATACGTCTTTGATTCGCAAGTTTCGTTTTATCGTTGAGTTTGGAAAAACAAATTTAGTTTTTTAGCGGCGGCATTTTTTCAAATTAGGTTTGAGTCTAGTTTTCAATCAGCAGGTTTTCAAGTTTGGCTTTTTCGTTCAATAAATTTTTTTCGTCAGCAAAGTTTCGGGTTAGTTTGGTCGAGTCGCTAAAATTGGCTTCAAGGTTTTCATCTTGTGTTTCGGTCAGCGTTGGTTTTGATTGGCTTTGTTTCGTGGCTTCGGCTTTGTTCGTGGTTGGTTTGGTAGGTTCTCAAAATCGGCTTGTCTTTTTTCTGCAAAAGTTCTGGCAAGTTGAGTTTGTAAAATTGTCTTGGCTTCGTTGGCTTTGTCGGTTTTCTGCCAAAGTCGAGTTTTCCAAAATTTTCGTTCTGGTTCGTTTGTGGTTTTGATTGGCGAAGTCCATTTTTTCAGCAAGCGTTTTGGTTCGCATAAAGTTTTTGGGCTTTGGTCAAAAGCAATCTTGCGTGTAAAATCCAGTCAAGTTTGCGGTGTTGTCTTTTTAGGCAAAGGTTCTGGTCAGCGGGCAGGCTACCCAACAAAGCGTGCACCCGACGCTGGGGATTCTGGCGCGATTCCAGGCATTTTTCTA
>CAKKRM010000102.1 GCA_919902735.1 Anaerolineales bacterium
CCACATCTCAAGCCACCACCCAGCCCACCCACTTGCTGGTAACGCAAACCGTTGGGTGGCTGGTCATTCAGCATATATAATATTGCGAGCAAGGAAATCGTATGAATAATCCAATTAACAACTTTAATATTGAGTCTTTTCAAAATCAAATATTTGAGGAAATTAAAAGATTAAGCAGTGATTCTCGCGACGAAGAATTATTCAATCTTGCGTTCAATATTGATGAAACTAACTTACACCTCGATCACCGACGGAATTACCCCAAATCAAGAAGAAATTTATACAGTGATATAGAACGAGAGCTACAAAAACCTTCACTATTTATAAGTAAAAAACGAATAAGAAGGCTTGTTAGTGATCTAATAGAAGGCGATAATTATTTTCTGGGGGTCGCCAACGAACAACTCAAAAAAAATCTTGAAATGTTAGAACTCGCCTACATTGAAAAATTGAAAAGGGACGAGGAAGCCAGAACATTAGCAACAAAAATCATTATTAAGAGAGATGTTAGAAAATATCTCTGCCCTGCTTTGCAAACCGCTTCAAACGACGCTTATGATATAGCAAAGATAATCACGCCCATATTAATTCCTTTGATACTTGCAGGAACGATAGCAATACCTCTACAACCCCTTCTTTTTTCGCACCTTGCCTTATCTATTGCACGAATGGGCATAGCCAGTTTATGTGACGACTTCAAGGATAAAGATAAAAAATAGTATTTGGTAACAATAATTTTGTTTTTCGGCGGTGCGTCTTTTCTGTGCCGCTAGTCTTGTGTTTCGCCACCCAACAAAGCATGCACCCGACGCTGGGGATTCTGGCGCGATTCCAAGCTTTTTTCTACGCCTCAGCATTTTCCCAGTCGGACGGCGTCCCGCCGCCCGCCCCAGCGCGGGTAACGCAAACCGTTAGCCTGCCCTCGATGTCATAGGTTTTTTGAAAAATGGGAAACGTAAACATGCACAAATCTGCGATTGCTCAACGATTTTTTCTAATTGTGTTCATTCTGTTAAGCGGCTGTGGTGGTACTCCTGATGTACAACTGCTTGAATTAAGTAGTAATCCCGTTTCTTATGACGATACTATCCATATAAATAATTGCGGTGGTAAGGCAGAAAGTGAGCAAACTGCATCACGCTCTTTTGCAACAACTATTGATGGTGGAGCGGAATTTAAAGCGGGGTATGAAATGATAGTCGAAGGTGGCATTTCGGCAAAATATAGTCAATATCGAAATGTGTCAAAAAGTATGCGGTTGATTGCCCCGTCTGGAACGAATATGCAATTTGTTTTAAGATGGTCAGAAGAAGTCCATGCAGGCAATGTAACAATAGGCGGCGCAACAGGAACTTATGAAGCACGTGTTCCAATATCCGTTGAACAAGTTTCAAGTCAAGATTTAGGGTGCAGTGACATTGTACAAATACAACCAACTTCATCAGGAGAGACAGTATCTCAATTTCAAGAACTTCCAACAACGCCTGATGAAGCGGCTCGCAAATGGGGCGGTCAGTCCCAATGGTGGGAAAAATTATCTACTAATGGCTGGAAACTTAGAGGAACATTGACATTAACGGTTGAAAATGGATGGCGTATAGATTATACGGATACAAACGGCAATATAAAATCTTGTGGTGATAAATTTGAACCTGGAGTTTACGGCTCAGTAACGGTTAATGTAGTAGAAGCAACTTTATGGTATGTTCCAGGCGAGACAAAATGTCCAAGTTGGACAGTGTGGTCTCAAAGTCATCCGTAATTAAAAAATAAAAGCAGGCTAACAAAGCGTGCACCCGACGCTGGGGATTCTGACGCGATTCCAAGCATTTTTCCACGCCTCAGCCTTTTTCCAGTCGGACGGCGTCCCGCCGCCCGCCCAGCGCGGGTAACGCAAACCGTTAGCCCGCCTGTTTAGGCAAAGGTCTTTGGACATACAGCAGCAGTAAATCACGACAAATAAATGCAATAAGGAGAATTGACATGAATTTCTTAAATAGCCTCTTTGGAAAGAAGTCCACAGATGAAGAAACCATTCAATGGGAAACCAACATCCAATTAGATTTAGTTGATGAGTCCAATTTGGTAAACATGCTCAAAGTTATTGCTTCTCATAAAGGAAGAATATGGAATGCTGAGGCAATTTTCAAATTAAACCAAGAACAGCGTATATATAATGCGGCTAAACACAAACAAGGATTGACAGTCTTTGACCTTACATCCAGTTCTAAAGGGTACGAACTCAATGCAGATGATGTACGACGACTCGCAAAAAGTGGATTGCCAAATTTCCGAGATTCGGTTTATAAAAGCCTTACGTCAGTAGAGAATGACTTTGTAAATTTGATACAAAGCAAAAAGAAAGAATCCGTCCGAAATCTGATAGCAATCTGTTCAAATGAAAAAAAATACGATGAAAATGTTATACGGACATCAAGATTGTACCTGCAAGACCACTTGGGGCAAAATGTTGTGGACGAACTCGTATCTAGTTTTCGGGAAAGCGACAAGAATATGAGATTTGAAATTATCCGATTACTTGGACAATTATATTTCTGGAAAAAAGTTCCTTCAGAGTATATTTCCGATGTAATAGAAACTCTCATTGCCGCGCTAAAAGACTCGGATTTAGATGTACGCTTTATAGCGGCGGTATCATTTAAAGACATAAAAGACTCAAGGGCGATTGAGCCTCTAAGAAATGTTTCGCAGAACCGTTCAGAAGATTCGCGTATCAGAGACCAAGCATCAAAGGCATTGAGAAATCAAGAAAGTTAACGAAACTTTTACGCAAAGCAAAGGCAGCGGGCTAACAAAGCGTGCACTGGACGCTAGGGATTCTGCGGCATTTTCAAGCATTTTTCTGGCTTCAAGTTTTTTCTGCTCCCAAGCAGAGTCCACGCCCGCCCCAGCGCCAGTAACGCAAACCGTTAGGTGGCTTTCTTCGAAAACATTTCATTATGTCTAACAAAATCAAAAGAGGAATATTTACAGTTCTTATCTGCGTTACATTAATATCATGTACCTCTGTAAATATTCCTACTGCAACTACCACTAAAAAATTACCTGAAACAGATACAACAATTAATCAAACGCCCACTATTACTTTCACTCCTTTTGTAACCCGAACATTAGAGCCTGTAGCAACTACAACTTCGTTGCCAGTATTGTCACAGCAGATTAGCGAAAGTGAAATAAAAGAGTTATTGCAAAATGATGTTGTTTGCAAGCTACCATGCTTCTTAGGAATAATCCCAGAGAAAACAACAGTAGAGGAATTAAAGAATATTTTCAACCACTTTGGATTGCCCTTGCATGATTACGAAGGAAAAGGGCGTGCTTATGCTGTCGAAAAGTTTCCTAATAGTGACATTCCACCTAGTGTTGTATTCCACCTAAGTAAGGGTTTGGTAAAAAGCATGCGTGTTTCTCTTTACCAAAGCAATCAATTTGAATGGTCAATTTACTCCCCATCTGCAATCCTCCAACGATTCGGCACTCCTTCAAATGTAACCTTTGAATTGGATGTAATTCATGAACCAACCTCGACACCTTGGAAGGCATGGTATCACATGACTTTTTTCTATGATGACCTAGACCTAATAATTTGGTATCACCGACCTGAAATAAGACTCGACAAGTTCATAACAGTTTGTCCAAATAAAGATGATTTTCAAGGTGCTGTTCTTGGGTTAGGCAAATCCTCTTATTACCCACCATCACCAGATGAAGTTGGTCTGCTAGAAGAAGTTACTTCTTTTACTTTAGAAAGCTTCAAGGAATATCTTCTTTTAGGTCCAGGCGCATGTTTTTACCTGAAAAGAGACTCTATTCCAATACATTGAGTCTTATAGCAAAATGCCACCTAACAAAGCATGCACCTGACGCTGGGGATTCTGCGGCCATCTCAGGCATTTTTCTACGCCTTATCATTTTTCTGGCTGGACGGCTTCGCCGTCCCCGCCC
>CAKKRM010000103.1 GCA_919902735.1 Anaerolineales bacterium
AGCGGATGCCTTCGAAGCCAGGTCACTGGCTTCCTTCTCCCTTCCAAAGCAAGCGGAACTGAGCAAAGGAGTTTAAAAAAACTCTGTTGCTCACCACCGAAAACCATGCGGCGACGCGCGGGACAAGGTGGACGCAGTGAACAAGCGTATTCGTTTATTATTAACTAAGCGCTTGGATAAGTTGGAAGGGCGTTTCTTTTTAATACAGCGTGTATTGAAACAGGTATGCCCAGGCATACCTGTTTTTTTATTTTCATCAGCAAACCTGACAGGTCTGATGAAAAAGAACTAAAATCTCGCAACACACCCAAAGACCTATCAGGTTTTTTAAGGTAATTGAAAATAAGCAAGAAACGGGTCGCACCGCCAAAGCTAGGCCACTACAATCCCCATCATCAAAAAGGAGATTGAAATGGACAAGAATATTGAACTTTCACAACATTATAAATTGATCGAACAGGCCATTCAGTACATCGAAGCGAATGTGCAGCGCCAGCCAGAATTGGAGGAGATCGCCTCTGCCATTGGGTTGAGCGAGTATCACTTCCAGCGCATGTTCACCAACTGGACGGGCATCAGCCCCAAACGCTTCATGCAATTCCTGACCAAGGAACATGCCAAGCAACTGCTCAGCCAGTCTGAGAACCTGCTGGAAACCACGCATAAAATCGGGCTTTCAAGCCTCGGGCGTTTGCACGATCTCTTCGTCAACACCGAAGCGGTGACGCCCGGCGAGTACAAAACTGGCGGCGCGGGTCTCGCCATTCGCTATGGAATTCATCCCTCCCCGTTCGGCAAATGTCTCATCGCCACCACCGAACGCGGCATCTGCAATTTGAGTTTTGTGGATGTCAGCGAAGGCAGGGCGATTGACAACCTGGCAGCAGACTGGAAACAGGCAAAGATGATCGAGGATTACAAATCCACCGCCCCGCTTGTCACGCGCATCTTTTCTGCGCCGAAACCTGATTCGGCTTACGAGCAAACGAATCAACGCCTCAGCCTCCACCTGCGCGGCACAAATTTCCAGATCAAAGTTTGGGAAGCATTACTCAACATCCCATCCGGCGCATTGATCACGTATGAACACATCGCGTCATACATCGGCAATCCCAAAGCCGTGCGCGCAGTCGGCTCGGCAGTTGGGCATAACCCAATCGCTTATCTGATCCCATGTCATCGTGTGATTCGCAAAAGCGGCGATTTTGGAAATTATCTTTACGGCCCTGCCAGAAAGAAATTGATGCTGGCACAGGAATTCATCTCAAGCGGCGATTAAGGCAGCCCAAGATTTATCTTGCGAGTGGCAGTTTTACCTCAAAAACACGCGCAACATGAATGTTGCGGTACAAAAAACAGGAAAAAAATGAAATCGAAAATCTGGATAGCGTTAATAGCTTTATATGTTGTTTGGGGTTCCACTTATTTGGGAATCAAAGTCGCAATCGAGACCATCCCCCCATTTTTTCACGCAGGGATGCGCTTCCTCGTCTCAGGTATCATCCTGGTAATTTGGCAGCGTTCGGCAGGCCAGGCGCTTCCTACGCGCAGACAGTGGATGTCCACTGCAATCATCGGCACACTGCTCCTGCTCGGCGGCAACGGACTGGTCTCCTGGGCGGAGCAATTCATCCCTTCTGGAATTGCCGCGCTAATCATTGGCTCAATTCCGATGTTTCTGGTGGTAGCGGAGGCCTTACGCCCTGGCGGTGTGAAACCAAACTGGCAAGCCATTGTTGGTTTATTGATCGGCTTTACAGGAATTTTTATTCTCATCGGGCCTTCTGAAATTTCTGGAAGCGCTACAAAGTTAAATCCATTCGGCGTGGCGGCGTTGCTTTCGGCAGCAGTGTTTTGGTCAATCGGTTCGATCTATAGCAAAA
>CAKKRM010000104.1 GCA_919902735.1 Anaerolineales bacterium
GTTTGTTGATCTCGACATAATTTGTGACGCCGCTGATGTAGGGCTTGTAGCTGTCGACCATCATTCCTATTCGCATGGGAGTATGCTAAGACATGCGCGGGTGAATGTCAAGTATCAGCCTTCATGAAAAGCTTTGGAGTCGGGCAGCTTGCTGCCCGAAATTCCCATCAGCATCCACAGTATGGTTGTTGCAAAGTCGCTTGACGTGGTTCTGAATTCATGGCGTTGTTTTAACGCGAACGCCGCGAAAAAAGCGAAAGAGCGCGAATTTTTCCTTTTTCGCGTCCATTCGCCAATTTCGCGTATTTCGCGCTAAGATTTTCCTGACTTTGCTACAGCCATGGCATCCACAGGACGGTGAGCTGATGGAGTCCAGAATCGTGATCTACTGTGTATGGAATTTGAGCGTGGTAGAATAAAAAAATTCTGTAGGAGAAACATGTCTGCGAAATTGGTTTTACGTGATAAAGAATATGAAATTAAGGCAGGGATGACCCTGCTGGATGCCTTGAAGAAAAGCAATATCGTGCCTGAGTCTGTGATCGCGACCCGCGACGGGGAAATGATTACCGATGATGAAGTGCTGCGAAACGGGGATGTGATCAAGTTGATCGCTGTGATTTCTGGCGGCTCAAAATGAAATGCCGTAAATGTGAAAACAAAGCCTCCGTCCACATGCGCCAGCATAAACTGGCCCTGTGCAAAGAGCATTATCTGGAATGGGTTCCCGAGCAAACTGAAAAGTTCATCAAAAAATATCAGATGTTCACGCGTGAGGAGAAAATTCTCGTGGCGGTTTCGGGCGGCAAGGATTCACTCTCGCTGTGGGATATTCTCGTGCGGCTTGGCTATCAGGCGGATGGGCTGTACCTCGGCCTCGGCATTGACACTTCGACTTCGCTCAGTGCAGGCTCGGGCATCGATTATTCGCACGAGTCCCAGCGCCTGAGCGAGAAATTTGCAAACGAGCATAATCTCAAACTGCATGTGGTGGATATTGAAAAGGAGTACGGTCAGTCCATTCCCATGCTGGCGCAATCCAGCCATCGTGGATATGGCAAACCCTGCGCCGTGTGCGGACTTGCCAAACGCCATGAAATGAACCGCGTTGCCCGCGACCTGGGTTATGATGTGCTCGCGACAGGCCATAACCTCGACGATGAAGCGGCTGTGCTCTTCGGCAACACCCTAGGCTGGGCCAGCGAATATTTATTGCGGCAGGGGCCTGTGCTCCCCGAGGCCGATGGACTGGCGCGCAAGGTCAAGCCGTTGTGCCGATTCTACGAACGCGAGATGACCGCCTATGCAATGCTGAGCGGAATCGAATATATTTATGAAGAATGCCCGTTTGCGGAAGGGTCAAAATCCATTTTTTACAAAGAGACACTCAACCAACTGGAGACGACCCGCCCAGGAGCAAAGCTGATTTTTTATTTGAGATTTTTGGAAGCGAGAAAAAGCGGGGAATTATTTATCGAGAAAAATGTCAAATTGGGATTATTGCACGCCTGCCCAAAATGCGGACAACCCACGTCTACGCCCGATTTTTGTTCGTTTTGCAGAATGGTTGAAAAGGCGAATGTAAAGACAGAATGAAATAAGAAGGCCAACGTCAGGAGACGTTGGCCTTCTTATTTCGAGCAAGCGAGTTGCAAAGCCTGAAGACTTTGCAGTCCGGGCCTATCTCAATAAAGTAGTGACCAGCCCAATCAAGAATAACCCAATCGCGGTGTAGCCTGCAATCTGTTCTGGCGTGAAGATCGTAATGTGCGGCGCATCAAAACTTGAACGATCCAGGCCTGGCTTGGTGGGCGTTTCTGTTTTTCCGAGCAGGGCGTCACGAAAATCAAGCACATGGACCGGGCGATGGTCCGGGTGCAGCGACATGGCCCACAGGATGGCTTTTTCCACGTGACTGCTAAGGTGAGGATTGATCTCTCGCGGCGGAATCAGGCTGCGGGTATCCAGGAAGCGTTTGCGTGCCTCGGTGGGCGGTTCATTCGTCAGCAGGTGATAGAGAGTCGCGCCGAAGGAAAAAATATCCGCTCGTGGGTCGGTGTGGGTGTCATCCCCGCCATATTGTTCGAGCGGAGTGTAATGCGCGGTGCCCTGTCCCTGAATAATGGTGATGGTCACCTCATCAGGAGCCATGATCTTCACGAGGCCAAAATCCACGAGTTTGATCAATCCGCTGGGTGTGATTTTGAGGTTGCTTGGTTTGATGTCACGGTGGATGATGGGCGGGGCTTGATGATGAAGATAGCTCAACGCGTCGGCAATTTGTGCCGCCCAGTGCAACACTTCCTTTTCTGAAAGAAAGGTTTTATTGCGGCGCGCCTCCTGCATTCGTTCGCGCAAGTCCTTGCCGGGCACATAATCCATCACGAGATAATCGCGCGGGCCTTCTGGAAAATAATCCGAAACCTTTGGCAGGTTGGGGTGATCGAGGCGCGCAAGCACAGAAGCCTCGCGAAAGAATTGCTCGCGAGCCTGCTTGAATACTTCTGTTGGGAGCGCCTGATTGTGCTCAACTTCTTTAAGCGCACATAGCCTACCCTGCAAACGAGTGTCTTCTGCAAGGTATATACTGCCCGTGCCGCCCTGCCCGATCTGTTCACGGATCATGTAGCGGTCACGCAGGATCTCCCCGCTCATTAACGATTGGGGCAAATCTTCTCCTTTTGGTGGCTTCTGCTTTGTCAGTGATATTTTCGGCGTGTATCACTGTTCATGTTGCAAAGTACCGCGTGCTGTA
>CAKKRM010000105.1 GCA_919902735.1 Anaerolineales bacterium
GGTTCCTGCATTTTTGCTCGACAATCTGCGTGATTATACATCCACTTGATTGAATTGGTAAAAGCGTTGTCCCTTGATTCGTTACAGGAACGTTTGAAATGGAAGTAGGTTTGCTCAAGCCGCCGTCCCGGCGGCGTGGCTTGCGCCGGGGATGGCGCAGAGAGCGGATGGGAGCATTTGAAATGAACATTATGATCGCAGGCGGCTCAGGTTTTCTTGGGCAGGCGCTTACAAAATCCTTCCTTGCCGATGGACATCAAGTTTTCATCCTCACGCGCAGCTCACGCACGCTCCACGGCGCGCAGGCAGTTCAGTGGGATGCAAAAACAACGGCTGGCTGGGGGCATCTCGTCAATGAAATGGATGTGATGATTCACCTCGCCGGGAAGACTCTCGCTTCCTGGCCGTGGACTGCCGCCACAAAACGCGCCTTCCACGACTCTCGCATCTTTCCTGGCCTGGCGCTTGCTCAGTCCATCCAACAAGCGACTCACCGCCCAGGCATTTTCGTCCAGGCCTCGGGCATTAATCATTATGGCCTGAGCGGCAGCCTCGCTGATGAATCCACTCCGCCCGCGGGTGATTTTCTTGCGCGGCTTGCCGTCAAATGGGAGGATGCAACGAAATCAATCGAAGAGTTGGGTGTGCGCAGAGTTGTGATCCGCAGTGCGGTTGTGCTTGCAAAGAACGGTGGGCTTCTGTTTATGATGGCGCTTCCCATCAAATTATTTGCAGGCGGGCCGCTTGGTTCTGGTAAACAGGCCATGCCGTGGATTCACATCCATGACTGGGTGGGGGGAGTGCGGCATTTGATTGAAAACGAAAATGCGCGCGGCGCGTATAATCTGATCGCGCCCACGCCCACATCCAATGCGGAATTCAACCGCATTCTTGCAAATGTAATTCACCGCCCATACTGGTTTCCAACCCCAGCCTTTTTATTGCGAACCCTTTTGGGGGAAATGAGCGTCTTGATTCTGGAAGGCAGGTTTGCCCAACCCAAACGGCTGACCGAGTCTGGGTACCGGTACCAGTTTCCAGGTCCGCATGAGGCGTTGGTTGATTTGCTTGGTTAATGTCAAAGGAGAAAAAATCCCATGAAGAAGTTAATCCTATTGTTGCTGGTCTTCATCACAGCCTGTGCGCCGCCTGCGCAGGACCCAGCCGTTGTTTTACCTGAATTTATCGCGACGGATACACCCTATATCGACCCTGCTTCCTATCCGAGCGCGCAAGTGGATTTAGCCGTGCCGAACCAAACGGCAAGCGGAATCGAAGTCCGCATGGAGCGCGCTTCGATGGAAGGGAAAAGCGTGAACGCGGATGTTTGCTTTACCCTGCCCGATACATCCGATTGGGCGATCTGGTCTGCGAGTTTGAATTACGGTGGGACGGTCTTGCAGGAATATGGCACAACGCTGGTGAGTTTGCAGGAGCCAGCGGCTGGTGTGGCGGGCTTGCGCTGTGACACATTAACTTTTGTTGTTCCGCCTGACGCCGACCTGACCAACGCGACCATTGTGATTGATTCCATTGCAACAACTCCGCGCGAGGGTGAATATTGTTCTGTGTACATGCCGAAAATTCAGCAAGCCATGCTCGAACGCGGCATCGGCATTGTGTTGGATTGTGTGGATGTGAATGGCTTGCTGACCATGCAGATTACCAGCATTCCGCCGGAGATGACGCAGGAGCAGGCTGAGCAAATTGTATACAGCGACGAGTTCTACACCGTGAAAGGCCCCTGGAGTTTTTCGTTCAATTTGTCGCAGTAAAAATCCTGTTG
The DNA here is from genome assembly GCA_919902735.1 of Anaerolineales bacterium. Classification (GTDB taxonomy): domain Bacteria; phylum Chloroflexota; class Anaerolineae; order Anaerolineales; family Villigracilaceae; genus Villigracilis. Next base: position 1,787 of record CAKKRM010000105.1, read on the forward strand.
TATAATAGCGGCATGTCTGGCAAAACGTTCACCAATTATTATTACTACACTGCCCCCTAATTTCTTGCGGTAGTGTGCTATCAACGCGCCCTAACTATCGCGGGCGCGTTTTTGTTTGTCAATTTATTTCATAAACCCTAAAGGTTTTTACGAAGTCCTTGTAGAGGAAAACCTTTAGGGTTTGGGAGAATGTTATGAACATCGAAGAACAAGTTGAATTATTGATGCAAGGCACGGAGTATGGCGATGAAGACCTCAAGAAAGCCATGACCGCCGAACTTCGCGAGCGACTGACCCTTGCTGAAAAAGAGGGGCGGCCTTTGCGCGTCTACTGCGGATATGACCCCACCTCCACGGATTTGCATCTGGGGCATACCATCTCCATGCGCAAGCTGAGTCAGTTTCAGGATTTGGGACATGAGGTGACTTTTCTGATCGGGAGTTACACCGCGCTGGTGGGTGATCCCTCGGATAAAAATAAAGCGCGTCCTGTCTTGACCGAGGAGAAGGTGGCTGAAAATGCAGTTACCTACGCTGAACAAGCCTTCCGCGTGCTGGATCGTGATAAGACGAAAGTCCGTTACAACGGGGAGTGGCTGTCTAAACTCAACCTGGTGGATTTGATCCGTCTGGGGCAGAACTTCACAGTGCAGCAATTTTTAGCGCGTGACAATTTTGCAAATCGGTTGGAAAAAGGCGAGCCGATCTACCTGCATGAGACGTTCTACGCTTTGATGCAAGGCTACGATGCTGTTGCGATGGAGACGGACGTTCAAGTCGGCGGCTCAGATCAATTATTCAACATCATTGTGGCGGGTCGTAAATTACAGGAATCGCAGGGGCAGAAACCGCTGGTCGGAATCATCACTGGCATTTTGCCCGGTACAGATGGCGCGCAGAGGATGTCCAAGTCCACTGGCAATATTGTGCCGATCAATACGGGCGCAAACGATATGTTTGGCAAGTTGATGTCTGTGCCAGATTCGGCGATGGGCGTGTACATGCGGCTTGTTACGCGTTGGAGTCCGCAGGAGATCGACAAGCTCGAGAAGGATGTGGCTTCGGGAGTGTTCCATCCGCGGGATGCGAAGATGAAAATGGCGAGTGAGATCACCAGCATTTTTTACAACGATGCTGAGGCAAAAGCAGCCCAGGATAACTTCGTCAAGACTTTCCAGCAGAAGGAAGTTCCCGATGAAATGCCGGAGTTCGATTTGCAACCAGGCCAGACCGTGGTGGATGTCATTTTGGCGGCGAAACTTGCCGAGAGCAAAAGCAAGGCGCGTTCCCTGATTGACCAGAAGGGTGTCCGTTTGGATGGAGAAGTGCTGGAGCGCGGCGATGCTGTCTTTCCACACCCTGGTGTTTTACAGGTGGGCAAACGGCGGTTTTTGCGAGTTAAAATTGCGTAAGGTGAGTTAAATAACTGGCCTTACGCACGGAAGAACTCTTTGCCGAAAATTTTAACGCCAAGCCGCAAAGACGCGAAGTTTTATTTCCCTTTGGGCCTTCGCGTCTTTGCGTTAGATGTTTTGGGCAAGTATCCCACCCTGCAGAGCGGACTGCGTAAGGTGAGTTAAATAACTCACCTTACGCGGAACGTCCCGAAGGTTCTCGTAAATCAAGCCTGTTTGTAGTCCAAACCTTCGGGACGGTGCGTAACATCAGTTAAATAAATTCAACAAAAAAGATGCGGTGATGAAAATCACCGCATCTTTTTTGTTTTACCCGTTGCCTTCTTTTCCTTCGCGGCTTTCTGCGTTTTTTGGGGCGCTGGGGGAATGAAATTTGATTTTGCCCCGATCAATTTTTTGAACTCGTTCACCACTTGTGGGTCAAATTGTTTGTCTGAAAGATCGGTAATGTATTTCATAACATCAGCCTCTGCCCAGGCTTTACGGTAGGGGCGGTCTGAGAGCAGGGCGTCCCAAACGTCTACAATGGCGAAGATGCGTGCAGAGAGTGGAATTTCTTCACCTTTCAACTTGCGCGGGTATCCGTTTCCATCCCACCATTCGTGGTGGCAATAGGGGATATCCAGTGTGGGGCGCAGGTAGGTGATGGATGAAAGCAGGTCATAGGCATATTGAGGATGCTTTCTCATTTCCGCTATTTCTTCATCGGTGAGAGGGCCTGGTTTGTGGAGAATACTGTCCGGTACGCCCATTTTGCCAATATCATGCAGCAAGGTCCCGCGGCGGATGTGAGTGATGTCAGACTCGGGAATGCTCATTTGCCGAGCCAGTTCCAAGGTCAAATTAGCGACGCGCTGGGTGTGTCCCTGAGTCTCTTTATCGCGCAGTTCGAGGGCTTTGCCCCATCCTTCAAGAGTGGTGTCGTAGGCGAGGGAAAGTTCCTGGTTGGTGCGCTGTAGGTTTTCGAAAAGTTGGGCGTTGTCAATTGCGATGGTGGCCTGCCCGGCGAGGGTTTTCAGGAAGTCTTTCCAGTCGGTTGTGGGTGCGAAGGTGTCTTTGAAGTAGGTCTCAATAACGCCTCTCGTCGAGCCTTTGCTGAAAAGAGGAATGGCGTAATAGCTTTTAAAGCCTTCGCTGGATAAATAGTCTGGAAGCAGGTTCGTTCCGTCTCCGATATTTTTTATGAACAGTTCCTTGCGGCTGAGGAGTATCTGGCTGGTTAATCCATCGCCAATGCTGATCGGCTGCCGTGATGAGGCGGGGTTATTAAATCCGACGGCGGTGAAGCTATCAAGCATTTGGCTGTTTGGGTTGTAGACAAGAATACGGGCGGCGCTTACGCTCATTTTTGATGTAAGGTGTTCGGTGAGGATATCCAGCGTGATGTGCAGGTCGAGGCTGGAGGTGATGGCTGTGTCCATTTCGCGCAATGTGGTGAGGCGGCGAATTTGCTCTTCGTTTTTTTGGAAGAGGCTGGAGCGATAGATGGCGTTGCCTGCAATATCGGCAAGGGTGGTGATCAGACGAACATGGTGAAATTCAACCCGTCTTGGGTTTGGGATGCCGACCATGATGACGCCGATTGTTTCACTGGCTGTGCGGATTGGAACAGCTATGCCGCCCCAGCCTTTCCCGAAGAATTTTGCGTTTTCAGAATGCGCATCTGGGTCATTGACGAATTCCGGGCTGATATGGGTGATGCCGCTGGAGTAAACCTTTCCGATAATTCCTTCCCCGGGTTTAAAGGTGGTTTTTGGCAGGCCTGCGAGCCAGCCGCTGGTTGCGTGGGGTTTCAGGGCATTGATCTCTGGGTCGTAAAGTAATATGGTGGCCGTGTCGCTTTCAATGCTTGCTTGAATTTCGTTCAGGAGAATGGGAAGCATTTCGTGGGTGTCTTTTGCTGCGCGAAGCGCGAAGGATACGCGGTTTACCATTTCCAATTCATCGAGTCTTTGGCGTGTTTCGATATAGAGCCTTGTGTTTTCAAGGGATGTGGCGGCCTGGTGCGCGAAGGTCTGGGTGATAATGGCATCGTCCTGGCTGAAGGCATTGGGGGAGTGGCTGTCAATCGTCAGGTAGCCGATCACCTGTCCGCGGGAAATGAGCGGGACTCCCATCCAGCCGCGCACATGCTGTGAGTCCGCCCAATTTTCAAAGCGCGCATCTTCCCTGCAATCATCGATGATTAACGCCTGGCCGGTTTCATTGATGGTTTTACAAAGAATGTTGTTGGCTGAAAATATTTGATTCAATACCTTCTCGGGGCTGGGCAATCCTTTTGCGGCGGTAATGCGAACATGTTCGCCTTCAAGCTCCAGTATGGATGCGCTGTCGTATGGGGCGATTTTATACAGCCACTCGAGGATGGCGTTGTGAAGGGATGGAAGATCGAGTAAATTGGTAAGTTCTGTTGCGGCGCGCATCAGCGTTTCGGCGCTTTCACGTCGCTTCTTTTCCGCCTCGAAGAGTTGAATCCTTTCGAGGGCATTTGCCAGTCCCCCGGCAATTGTGTTGAGGAGTCTTTCATCCTTTTCGGTGAAAATATAGGGTTTGTTGCTTTCCACATTCAAGGCGCCAAAGACTTTTGACCCGCTAATGATGGGGACGCAAAGTTCGGAGCGTGTGCTTGCGGTTATTTCAAAGTAGGCTGCGTCGAGGGAAACATCGTTTGCGCGGATCGAGCGCCTGGTGGAAACAACTTTTCCACTAATGCCTTTTGAAACGGGGAGGCTGACGCCGACGTTTTCGATGTCGGTGCCGCGATAGGAAAAGTGCGGCGTCAAAACACCTTGTTCTTCATTGAGCAAAAGAACGCCGTAATTGTCTGAATACAGGGCGTCCCCGATAATATCTGTAATTTGCTGGATTAGTGTATCTGAATCTTTGGCGGTGGATTCGGTCAGCGCAGCGAGGTGAAGAATGCTTAATTCCCTGAATTGTTTTTGCAGGGCTTCCTCGTCATTTATTCGTGTGGTTATGTCCTGGGCAACAGCGATTATGACTTCCCTTCCGAAATAAACGCCCTTGAATAAGCGTACATCTTTTGGGAATATTTCTCCGTTGCTTCGAAGCCCCCAAAATACAAACTGTTGCGGTTTGCCTTCGAACGCTAATTGGATGGCCTGGGTGATGTTCTCTGGGGAATTTTTTCCTGAGGCGCTTAGGGATTCAAGGGATTTTCCAATGAAGAATTCTTTTGAATACCCGTACATTTGAGCTGCGCCATCGTTGACGTCAAGGAAATGGCCTGTCTCATCTTGAATATAGATCGCATCCTGTACGGCGTTGAACAGCCCGCGATAGCTGATTTCGCTGTTGAGCAAGGCTTCTTCAGATATTTTTCTTTCAACGGAAGTTCCAAGTGTATTTGCGGCTGCGCGCAAACCGTCAATTTCTACATGACTCCACTCACGCTCCATTTTACATTCATCAAACTCGATGAATCCCCACCAGTCTGTCTCAACATAAATTGGTATACAAACAATTGAACGGATCCCCTGTTTTTGCAGAAACCTTTGTTCGTCGAGCGGAAATTCCTTTGTATTTCCAAATACTGGCAGGCCTTCGTTGAAAAGCTCCAGCCAGCGCGGGCAGCCTTCATGCTCTAGATCGACAGTTTGAGTGTGCGGGTGTGGCGTGCCGCTTTCCTCGATCCATTCATAGATGCTGGATACAATCGCGTTTGAATTTATCCCTGACTCTTTTTTGAATATATAAATGCGACTGACGCCTGTTGCTATGCCAAGTTGGGTAAGGATATTTTCGATGTTTTCCCCCCAATCAGCGCTTTTTAGGAATTGTTGGGCGGATATTCCAACCGTTTTTAGGATCGCATCGCGGCGTTTTAAGTCTTCTTCGGCCTGTTTTTGCTCGGTAATATCCAATAAAACGCCCTGCCAAAAGAGGGGGATACCATCTTCGCCTTTTATGATGGAAGCATCTTCCTTTATCCAGACAAAGTGGCCCTTGCGATGGCGCATCCTATATTCAATTCGAAAGGGTTCGCTGGTTTTATTCGTTCGGATGTCTTCTGCGATAACCCGTTCCTTGTCGTCCGGGTGAAGCGAGTTTTCCCAAAGGTTTATGTCATTCATCCATTCCTCTGCCGTATAACCAAGCAGGTCTAGTATGCGAGGACTCATGTATTGGGATGTTTGATCGTCGTTGAATTTATCCATGAATATAACGGCGGGCAAGTTTTCAACTAGCAGGCGGTAACGTTCCTCCGCTTCAAAGAGGGCGTTTTCAAATACCTTTCGCTCGGTTATATCCCTAAAAAGGATGGAGGGCTTTTTCATAAGAAGTTGGATTTTAAATTATTATAGGCAGTTTTGCGGAAAAATCCATTCCAAATGAGTTGTAATTAGGAATTATACAGGATGAAATTTTTGTCCGCTAATCTACCCTAAGGGTTCGTACGCAAACGGTGGTTACTCAGACAAATCATTTTTTTGCGGCTTTGTACGGCTACATCAAACTCGAACTGCTCAAAGGCGATACCAAGCTCAATCACTTTGCACTCAAATCAAAACTGTATTTGCACGCTATCCATGCCGCTTATGCCAAGCTGCGGGAACTCAACCCCGTCTGCTTGGCTGCGTAAGGTGAGTTAATAACTCACCTTACGCACCGCCTATGATTCCCTCCCGAAGGACATCGGGACGATGTGAGCGGAGCGAAGGGTCTCTAAGATAGTCGTAGAGACCCTTCGCTCCGCTCAGGGCGACATGACCCTAAAACACGCAAAACTGCGTAAGGTGAGTTAATAAAATTAAACGAGCCCGCAAGAGCGGACTCGTTATTTAGAGGCGTCGACGGGATTTGAACCCGTGATGAGGGTTTTGCAGACCCTTGCCTTACCACTTGGCCACGACGCCATATATACAATGAGGATTGCCGACGGAAAAAATTCCAATCTGCAATCCTCCATGTTTGAGCGGGCGATGGGATTCGAACCCACGACCTTCTCCTTGGCAAGGAGACGTACTACCACTGTACTACGCCCGCAGATTACGACCTACTTACCTGGCCGAGAGTGCCGAGACCCAGGATCGAACTGGGGACACCGCGATTTTCAGTCGCGTGCTCTACCAACTGAGCTATCTCGGCAATATGTTTTGTTGTTAAGCGTCCGTGATTTTACACGCAGTTATATGGATTTGTCAAGAAAAGTGCCGGGCAATATATACAATTATTTACCAAAACATTCCCATGCTTGACTTTTTACATTCGTTTCGATATAATTTCAGGTCGCTGTCCATAAGGGCAGTTAAAATCGTTTCATCACTCAGCCAAATAAAAGTCAGGAGAGAAGAATGGCGTCTTCTTTGCCCCAAAAAAGTTATGCAAGAATTCCAGTTAAGCTTGATCTACCCAATTTAATAGAAGTGCAGCTTGATTCTTTTGAAAGACTCAAGAAGGAAGGTTTAGGGGATCTCTTTCACGAGATTTCCCCAATCGAGTCTTATAACAAAGGAATGAAGTTATTTTTTCCGAGTCGTGGCCCTGAATCTCAACAATGGGGATTGAAGTACTGGTTTGGAGAACCCAAACATAATATTGAAGAATGTGTCGAGCGTGATCTCACATATTCCAGCCCATTATACGTGTCAGTTCTTCTCGCCGGGCCGGATGTGCCGGAGCCAATCAAGCAGGATATCTTCCTGGGTGATTTCCCGGAAATGACTGATAAAGGCACGTTCATTGTAAATGGTACGGAGCGTGTTGTAGTTTCTCAGTTGATTCGTTCCCCAGGCGTTTATTTTGAAGCCCCTGCAGATCGCGCTACGGGACGTCCGCTTGCAATGGCGAAATTGATCCCGGATCGCGGCGCCTGGATGGAATTTGAAACTCGTAAATCTGATTATATTATTCTAAAGTTCAACCGCAAACGCACAGTGCCGATCACTGTGTTTTTACGCGCCCTTGCCGCAGTCAACGATGGCATCAAAGAATCACCCATCAAACTAGGGACTGACGAAGAAATTCTTTCTATTTTTAGGGAAGTGGATAACAACCCTGATCGTATGTTTATTGCATCCACGATTAAACAGGAACCGGATTGGGATTTAACAAATCACACCATTGCCGAAGCTGCTTTGATCGAATTCTTTAAGAAGATGCGTCCTGGCGATCCTGCCACTCTGGACAATGCCCGCCAATTCCTTGAAGAGCAGTTATTCGATCAGAGACATTACGATCTGGAACGGGTTGGCCGGTATAAATTAAACCAGAAGCTCGATTTGAATATTCCGATTCCGCACCGCAATATTACAAAGAGTGATGTGATTCGATTGATCCGCCGCATGATCCAGATCAATAATGGATCTGAACGCCCGGACGACATTGATCACCTCGGCAATCGCCGCGTCAAGACGGTGGGTGAGTTGATCCAGAACAAATTACGTATCGGCCTCCGACGCATGGAACGCGTGATTAAAGAACGCATGTCCATTCGCGATCAGGAGCAATTGTCGCCTGTAACTTTGGTGAACATTCGCCCTGTGGTTGCTGCCTTGCGTGAGTTCTTTGGCTCATCCCAACTTTCTCAGTTCATGGATCAGACCAACCCGCTGGCTGAGTTGCGCCACAAGCGCACGCTTTCAGCGTTGGGACCTGGCGGTCTTCGCCGTGAGCGCGCTGGCTTTGATGTCCGTGACGTTCATCACTCTCATTATGGCCGAATTTGCCCAATTGAAACTCCTGAAGGTCCAAACATTGGCCTTATCGGTCGTTTGGCCTCCTTTGCGCGCGTGAACGAATACGGTTTTATTGAAACCCCTTATCGCAGAGTGTATAAAACGCTTCCGTCCAGCGGCGATCGATTGGATGGACGTACCTTGCGTGAGGATGTTTACGACCCCAAATCTGAAGAACTGCTTTTCAAGTCTGGCACTTTGCTGGAAGCAAAGGCTGTGAAAAAATTGGCAAAGTATGAAATGGATGTTAATGTTGTGCCATTCGTTTCAGAGGAAGTTGTTTATCTTTCCGCCGATGCTGAGGATAAATATACAATTGCACAGGCGAATGCGAATTTGACCGAGAACAAGGAATTCTCTCGCGAACGTATTTCATGCCGTTATCATTCAGGCTTTATGTTCTCGAATGCAGAATCCATTGATTATATGGATGTTGCGCCTCATCAAGTTGTTGGTATCAGCGCCGCGTTGATTCCGTTCCTTGAGCATGATGATGCGAACCGCGCTTTGATGGGCTCGAACATGATGGCTCAGGCCGTTCCTTTGGTGCGTCCTGAAATTCCTCTTGTTTCCACGGGCATGGAAGGTCATGCCGCGCTTGACTCGGGTCAGGTCGTAGTGGCTGAGGCGGATGGAGAAGTTGTCTCGGTAACAGGATCAAGCATCACCGTGAAAGAGAAGCGAAGCGGGAACCGCGTCTACCAGCTTCGCAAATATCAGCGATCCAATCAAAGCACGTGTATCGATCAACGCCCATCTGTTGTGAAGGGGCAGTTGATCAAGGCTGGCGATATCATCGCCGACTCTTCCTCCACTGACAGCGGCCAGCTCGCGCTTGGACAGAACGTGGTTGTGGCCTTCCTTTCATGGGAAGGTGGTAATTTTGAAGATGCCATCCTGCTTTCTGAGCGCCTTGTTCAAGAGGATCGCTTTACCTCTGTTCATATTGAAAAACACGAGGTTGAAGCCCGTGATACCAAGCTCGGCCCCGAAGAAATTACCCGCGATATTCCGAACGTTGGCGATGACGCTATCAAAGACTTGGATGAGAACGGCATCATTCGTATCGGCGCTGAAGTTGGCCCGAACGATATTCTTGTTGGCAAGATCACGCCCAAGGGTGAAAAAGAACTTACCCCTGAAGAGCGTTTGTTGCGTGCCATCTTCGGTGAGAAGTCTCGTGATGTGAAGGACACTTCACTGCGAATGCCTCATGGGGAACGCGGTAAGGTTGTTGATGTAAAAGTATTTACCCGCGAAGATAATTCTGACCTTTCCGCTGGTGTGGATATGATGGTGCGCGTCTCTGTCGCTCAACGCCGCAAGATCACCGCGGGTGACAAGATGGCAGGCCGCCATGGGAATAAGGGTGTGGTTTCCAAGGTTGTTCCAGTGGAAGATATGCCGTTCCTTGAGGATGGCACACCCGTTGACCTCATCTTAAACCCGCTCGGCGTACCTGGCCGTATGAACATCGGACAGGTGCTCGAAGTGCATCTTGGCTGGGCCGCGAAACGCATGGGCTTCCGTGCAATTACACCTGTGTTCGATGGAGCCAGCGAAGAACAGATCGAAGCCGAACTCGCACGGGCCTGGATCATGGATCAGGCCTGGAAAGAAGCTGCTGAACGCGCCTGGGAATGGCTCAAGGAACAGGAGTACGATGCCAATTCCATTGAAGATGATGATGAAGTTCGCCGCCTCTATCTTGAACATTGGCTCGATAAACGTAAGTACGATATCTACAGCTTGAACGACCCCGAATACGCGCATCATGCCACGGCCAAAGAATGGTTGCGCGAAAAGGGCTATGCCAACCCTGATGAAATTCTTCTCGAAGATCGTGATGTCGCGAATAAAGATCCTGAATTGGACGAAATGACAGTGAAGGCTTGCCTGCGTTTGTGGATGGAGACGAATGGTATTACCCGCCGCGTTGCTGAAGATAAAGTGATCGAGACTGCACAGGAACTGGCAAAAGAAAAGGGTATCCCCCTTCCCACTCTTGGAAAGCAAACCTTGCGCGACGGAAAAACAGGCATTCCTTATGACCAGCCCGTAACCGTTGGCGTAATGACCATTTTGAAACTGCATCACCTTGTTGAAGATAAGGTTCATGCGCGTTCCACGGGCCCATACAGTTTGGTTACGCAGCAGCCGCTTGGCGGTAAGGCGCAGTTCGGCGGCCAGCGTTTCGGTGAAATGGAAGTTTGGGCGCTCGAAGCGTATGGAGCTGCTCATACTCTTCAGGAAATGCTCACCGTCAAATCGGATGATGTTCAAGGCCGTGTGAACACATACGAAGCGATTGTGAAGGGTGAACCGATCGAAGAACCAAGCATCCCGGCTTCATTCCGTGTTCTTGTCAAAGAACTCCAATCACTTGGCCTTGCAGTGGAGGCGATCAACGAAAGCGGCGATATCGTCAAGTTCGGCAAGGATGAAGAAAAGACGCATCCGCCAAAGCACGATACAGGTTTGTTGAGTCTCGGCGAAAATCAATCCAGGAAAAAGTAGTATTTCCTATTGACTTGACAAATACGGCATGATAGAATAACCAGCCGTTGCCCGGAAAGCAAGAGTGGCTTTACCCCCGCTCGACTCAATTGGCAGCTACAAATGAGGCCATCAGGTGTTAGATATTGATGGTCTCATTTCTTGCGAATATAAAAAGTAAACTTGAAAGAATTTGTAATCGGAGGCGAAAGTGCCGACAGTAAACCAAATGGTCCGCAAGGGCCGCAAACATAAGAATGCAAAAAGCAAGTCACCGGCTTTGCAGTTCACATTGAACAGTTTCAAGCAGCGCCGGTTCCGCCAGGATAAGGGCGCGCCGCAGAAACGCGGCGTTTGTACTGTTGTTCGTACAATGACCCCCAAGAAGCCGAATTCAGCGTTGCGCAAGATTGCCCGTGTGCGTCTGACCAACGGCATTGAAGTAACAGCGTACATTCCCGGCGAAGGTCACCAGTTGCAGGAGCACTCTGTTGTGCTGGTGCGTGGTGGTCGTGTGAAGGATCTTCCGGGTGTGCGTTATCATATCGTGCGCGGTTCTCTTGATACCACTGGTGTGGCCAATCGTAAGCAAGGCCGCTCAAAGTACGGCGCGAAGCGTCCCAAGTAATTAGTAGATGGAGTTATAAAGCATGCGTAGAGCAAAACCTGAAAAACGGGAACTTCTTCCCGACATTCGATTTAATAGCATCAATGTCCAAACCATGGTTCAGCATGTGCTTAAGCAAGGAAAGAAAAGCACTGCCATGCGATTGATCTATGATGCAATGGATTTGATCAAAGAGCGAACAGAAAAGAATCCCATGGATGTTTTTGATGGGGCGCTTAAGAATGTAGGTCCTGCAATGGAAGTTCGTCCGCGTCGTGTGGGCGGAGCTACTTATCAGGTGCCTATGGAGGTATCCTCTGACCGCCGCACCACCTTGGCAATCCGTTGGATTCTCGCCGCCGCTCATGACCGTTCCGGTAAGTCATTTTCAGACAAGCTTGCGTCTGAATTGATTGATTCTTTTAATGAAACTGGTTCAGCGATCCGCAAGCGTGATGAAACCCACAAGATGGCAGAGGCCAACCGCGCTTTCTCCCATTACCGTATTTAGTTTTTCGAAATATCTTTAAAGGAAGCAGGAAGTAGTTAGTATGGCGCGCGTTCATCCGTTGGAAAAATACCGAAATATAGGCATCATTGCCCACATTGACGCCGGTAAAACGACCACCACCGAGCGTATCATGTTCTATACCGGCATGACACATCGCATTGGCTCTGTTGACGATGGTACGACAGTGACTGACTGGATGGTGCAGGAACGCGAACGTGGTATCACCATTGTTTCAGCGGCTGTATCAGCTGAGTGGAGGGGATATCAGGTCAATATTATTGATACGCCCGGCCATATCGATTTTACAGCTGAAGTTCAACGATCCCTGCGCGTGTTGGATGGCGGTGTGGTTGTTTTTGATGCAGTGCAGGGGGTGGAACCGCAATCCGAAACTGTATGGCGTCAGGCAGACCGTTATGGTGTGCCGCGCATTTGTTTTGTGAATAAGATGGACCGTGTTGGCGCTTCCTACGAGCGAACAATTGAATCAATCATTGATCGCCTGGGCGCAAACCCAATCCCGATGCAGATTCCGATCGGGTTTGAATCCACATTCAAAGGGGCAGTGGACCTTCTTACAATGAAGGCGGTTATTTGGGAAGATGACCTGGGGAAAGAACCCCACATCGTTGAAATTCCAGATGATTTGAAGGAACAAGCCACGGAAGCTCGCGCCAGGATGGTGGAAAAGATCGCCGAACTCGATGATGAGTTGACCATGAAGTTTCTTGAAGCTCAGGAAATTAGTATCGAAGAACTCAAGCTTGCACTTCGCAAAGGTGTTCTTAATACAAAGGCTGCGCCTGTATTTTGTGGTTCTTCTTTAAAGAATAAAGGCGTGCAGGTTTTGCTTGACGCAGTAATTGATTACCTCCCTTCCCCGGTGGATAAACCGATTGTCACCGTATCTGAACCTGGCGCCCCGGAAAACACGTTTGATATTTCTGCGCAGGATGATGCTCCGCTTAGCGCTTTGGTATTCAAGATCGTGACGGATCCATATGTAGGCCGTCTCGCCTATGTTCGTGTCTACTCTGGTGTTTTAAGCCAGGGACAAACAGTTCAAAATACCACTAAAAAGGGAAGAAAAGAACGTATTGGCCGCTTGATACGTATGCACGCAGATCATCGTGAAGACGTGGATGAAATTCGTACTGGCGATATCGGCGCTGTTTTGGGCTTCAAGGAAAGTTTCACGGGTGATACGCTTTGCGACACCAAGGCGCTTGTTCTTGAAACCATTTCCTTCCCCGAACCAGTCATCTCTATAGCAATTGAACCAAAAAGCTCCAGTGATCAGGAAAAGATGGGTGAGGCCCTCCGCAAGTTATCTGAAGAGGATCCCACACTTCACGTAAACTCAGATATCGATTCGGGACAGACCATTCTTAGGGGTATGGGTGAATTGCATCTTGATATTATTGTAGACCGCCTGTTGCGCGAATTCAGAGTGCAAGCGAATGTCGGCGCTCCACGTGTTGCATTCCGTGAGTCCATCACAAAGATTGTCAAGGAAGTTAATTACAAATACGCCAAGCAGTCCGGCGGTAAGGGTCAATACGGCCATGTTGTATTTTCCCTGGAGCCGGGTGAACGTGGAAGCGGTATTGTATTTGAAAATAAGATCGTGGGCGGTTCCATTCCCAAGGAATATATCAACCCAATTGAAAAAGGCGTAAAAGAAGCTGCCGAGGGTGGTGTGCTTGCTGGATATCCTGTTGTTGACATAAAGGTCACATTGTTTGACGGTTCTTTCCATGAAGTTGATTCAAGTGAAATGGCATTCAAGATGGCTGCTATTTTAGGCTTCAAGGAAGGTGTGCAAAAAGGACACCCCATTTTGCTTGAGCCGATGATGAAAGTTGAAGTTGTTGTGCCGGAAGAGTATCTCGGAGATGTCATGGGCCAGATCAATAGCCGCCGCGGTTTAATACAAGGCATGGAAGTTCGCCTTGGAAATGCCCAGGCGGTGAAGTCGATGGTTCCGTTGGCGGAAATGTTTGGATATGCAACACAACTTCGTTCAGCAACACAGGGACGTGGTGTGTTTAATATGGAATTTGACCACTATGCGCCAGTATCGCAATCAGTGGCGGAAGAAATTTTAAAAGCGTAAACGTTTTTTCATAATTCAAGGAGTTTCATTATGGCGAAGGAAAAATTTGACAGAAGCAAACCGCATCTCAACGTTGGGACAATGG
>CAKKRM010000106.1 GCA_919902735.1 Anaerolineales bacterium
GGCAGAAAGAAAAAATCTGCCAGGCGGTTGGCTTGCTTGCGGAGTCGGGCGAGGTCTATGGCGGGCATTGTTTCAGTAATCAGTAATCAGTAATCAGTTACACTGCTCACTGATTACTGATTACTGGTCTTAGTATGCTTTCGCGAAATACACTTTTCTCTTGGAAGGCTTGCCACAGACGATGCAAGTTCCTTCTGCTTCAGGCTGGTTAAAAGGAATATTGCGCGTGGTGGCTTTGGCTTCTTCCTTCACTTTGGTTTCGCACTCGCGTGATTCGCACCAGTACGAGAAGGCCCAACCATTTTGCACAACTTGCTTGAGTTCTTCATAATCTTTGGGATCATGAATGTTGGAGTTGCGGTATTCGGTGGCGCGCTTGAGGAGTGAATCCTGAATCTCGGTCAGCAACCCGCTCACAGTTAAGTCCAGACCCGCTTGTGGGACGAAGGTCTTGCCTTCGCGTCCAGGTCGGTCACGGCGGGCGAGAGCCACCGATCCCTTTTCCACATCTTTGGGGCCAATCTCCACGCGGACGGGGACGCCGCGCATTTCCCAATCGTTGAATTTGAATCCACTGCTCACATTATCGCGGTCATCCATCTTGACGCGAATGCCAGCCGCTTTGAGTTCCATGAAGACGCGGTCGGCAACTTCCATCACCTTGATTTTCTCATCATCTTTTTTGAAGATCGGAACGATAACGGCTTGGATAGGCGCGAGGCGGGGAGGAATCACAAGACCTTGATCGTCGCCATGCACCATGATCATCGCGCCAATGATGCGGGACGAAATGGCCCATGAAGTTGTTTCGCAGAATTGCAGGGTGTTGTCTTTGTTGAGGAATTGAATCTCAAATGCCTTGGCGAAATTTGTGCTGAAATAATGGGACGTGCCAGACTGCAAAGCGCGTTTATCCCACATCATCGCTTCAATGGAAGTGGTGGTGTGCGCGCCTGCGAATCGTTCGGTGTCACTCTTTGTGCCTTTAAGAACGGGAATGGCCGCTTCCTCCAAACAGAAGCGTTCATAAATATCGAGGATGCGATACATCTCCTCTTTGGCTTCTTCGGCGCTGGCATGGGCGGTGTGACCTTCATGCCAATAGAATTCTGTCGTGCGCAGGAAAAGTTTTGTGCGCAATTCCCAACGAAGGACGGAACCCCATTGCACGATGAGAATGGGAAGGTCGCGCCACGACTTGACCCACTTGGCATACATGTGTCCAATGATGGTTTCGGATGTTGGACGCACAACCAAAGGTTCTTCGAGTTCCTGGCCGCCGCCATGTGTGACCACTGCAAGCTCAGGCGCGAAGCCTTCCACATGTTCCTTTTCTTTTTCAAAGAAAGACATGGGGATCAAGGTTGGGAACGCCGCATTGACGTGACCTGTTGCTTTGAATTCCTTATCCAGATAGGATACGATGTTTTCCCACAATGCCCAGCCATAGGGTTTCACAACCATGCATCCGCGCACGGGGGCGTAGTCTGCAAGGTCAGATTTAATAACGAGTTGGTTGTACCATTCTGAAAA
>CAKKRM010000107.1 GCA_919902735.1 Anaerolineales bacterium
AACCGTTGTTACATCATGACCCCGCATCAAAAACGCCGCTTCCCTGAAAAAGTGGAATTCATGACATCTGCCGGATTTATCGGCGGAGGCAGTGACCGCGCCATGGCTGGCTTGCGCGGCGGCGGCATGGCCGGCGTGGTAACCGATATTGGTATGCTGTCTCCCGACAAGACAGGCGAAATGATTCTCACCGCCTTGCACCCCGGCAAAACAGTGGAGGAAGCCAAAGCCAACACAGGCTGGGATTTGAAGGTTGCAGAGCAGGTAAAAACCACAGAACCAATTACCAAAAAGGAATTGCGAATTCTGCACGAAGAACTTGACCCAACGGAAATATATCTCAAGGGGGCCGCGTAATTCCAACGCGTAACATCCCACAAATCTCCCCTTTACGCAAAACCTCAGTCGGGGTATACCAAAACTGATGAACACTCCATCCATTCGCCACATCCTCTTTGACCTCGGCGGCACGCTCATGCACGCCCGCGGAGATTGGTCTCCCGTGTACGAACGCGCCGATCAGGCGTTGGGCGAAACATTGCGCGAACACACCATCAAACTCGACACAAAAATTTTCCGCACGCGCCTGCATCAGTATTACGAACAGCGCGATAAGGATTTTCAGGAAACCACCTATCATTTCGTTTTGCGCGAACTGCTCAAAGAGTTGGGATATGCCGAGGTCGCCGAACCAGTTCTCAGGTCCGCATTGGATGCGATGTACTCCATCACCCAAACCAACTGGCAGCTCGAGGAAGATACAATCGCCACCCTGCAAAATTTAAAATCCAAGAATTACAAACTTGGCATTTTTTCCAACGCGGGCGACGATAAGGATGTGCAGGAGCTCATCGAAAATTTTGGCATCCGCCCGCATTTTGATTTCGTGCTCACGTCTGCCGCGTGTTTTTATCGCAAGCCGCACCCGCGCG
Organism: Anaerolineales bacterium; assembly: GCA_919902735.1. Classification (GTDB taxonomy): domain Bacteria; phylum Chloroflexota; class Anaerolineae; order Anaerolineales; family Villigracilaceae; genus Villigracilis. The sequence goes on from CAKKRM010000107.1 coordinate 933, forward strand.
CGTTTGAGATCGCGCTTGCGCAATGGAATATTTCACCCCATGAAGCCGTGATGATCGGCGACAGCCTGGAGGCGGATATTGCCGGCGCGAGAAATTCAGGCATGCAAACGATCTGGATCACACGCCGCGCGCAATTCAAAGATGATGACATGCGCCGCATCAAACCTGACTTTAGCCTGCGAAAACTCAACGAGCTTTTACCCACCCTTGAGAGAATCTCCATCACCCGCATCTGACGACGATCCTGAATCAATGTCAGGGTAAAATCCCTGCATGACCCAAAACCGACTCCTCCCCTACATGGCCCTCACCGTTGGGATTATCGCGCTGAGCATGTCTGCCATGTTCGTGCGCTGGGCAGATGCCCCCGGCCCGATGACCGGGTTTTACCGCCTGCTCATTTCCACACTTTTGCTTACGCCGTTCTTTTTCAAACAGCAAAAACAACTGCCGCCCATTGGTCGAAAATTTTTATACTTTCCACTGGTCGCTGGCCTGTTCACCGCGTTTGATTTTGCATTTTGGAACTCGTCCCTGAAATATACAACCGCGGCAAACGCCACACTGCTTGGCAATACCGCGCCCTTGTGGGTGGCGCTGGGTGCGTTTCTGATCTTTCGCGAAAAATTGAAGGGGGTATTTTGGGCGGGGTTGGCGCTGGCGCTGACAGGCGCAGCCCTTGTGATGGGCAGTGATTTTTTGCTGCATCCCACCCTCGGCCTCGGTGACTTGATGGCAAGCACAGCCGCCATCTTTTACGCATCCTACCAGCTCATCACCCAGCGCGGACGGATGCACATTGACCCTTTCCGTTACACCTGGCTGGTGGGAGTCAGCGCAACGATGATGATGCTGGTTATAAATCTCACCCTTGGAAATTCCTTTACGGGCTTCTCAACACAGACATGGGTTATTTTCTTTGTTACTGCCATCGTTTCGCAAATGATCGGGTATCTCGCCATCACCTACGCCCTTGGGCATTTGCCCGCATCCATCGTCGCGCCTACCCTGATAGGACAACCCATCCTGACGGCCATTTTGGCAATTCCATTGCTGAATGAAATCCCCACCACCATCCAATGGATTGGCGGCGCGATTGCCCTGACAGGGATTTATATTGTGAACCAATCTCATCGGCAGAACCAGCAGGAAACGCCGAACGCTTAAGACTTATCCGTTATCACGGAACGCAGACTTCAGTCTCCTGAACAAGCGGACTCAAGTCCGCGCTCCCCATGTATTTCGGATAGGATCTAAACTTACAAAACAAGGAATAATAGAAGAAACATGGATATTACAGTCTCTAGCGAACAAGGGCGCGTCCCCGTTACCATCCTTCACATCAGCGGAGACATTGACTCTGTCACGTACATGGCCTTCCAATCCGCCGCTGAGGAATTGATCGAAAAAGGCGCGCGCCATTTGCTTGTCAACTTGAAGGAAGCCCCCTACATCAGCAGTGCGGGGCTGCGCGCTTTGCACATCCTGTTCAACAAGCTGCGCTCCGTCCATAAAGATATCAACGACGATGAGCTTCGCAAGCGGATGAACGCGGGTTCATACAAATCGCCATATATCAAAATGGCAAATCTTTCACCTCAGATCAAGGATGCGTTTGAACTCAGCGGCTTTGAAACTTATATTGAAACGTATGATGATGTGGAAAAGGCGGTTGAGAGTTTTTAGGGTTGGCGGTTAGCAAATTCTGGGGGGCATAGCCACATTTTCCATGTCTTCGATGTGGCGGTTGAGAAAAGCATAATTTAAGACTTATGCAAGACCACAAGAACTGCCGCCAATTTACCCTACGGGCACGATGTCGCGAATTCGCA
>CAKKRM010000108.1 GCA_919902735.1 Anaerolineales bacterium
CCCGCACCCTCGACCCTGAGAAAACCGTCTACGAAGAAATCTCAGGCGGCGCAGAAAATCTTGAACTCGGCAAACGCAAAGTCAACGCGCGTGGCTACGTCTCATCCTTCAACTTCGCAGGCTCTGACCAGCAAAAGAAAGTCGGCATCCTCTCTGGCGGTGAACGCAACCGCGTGCACCTCGCCAAGACCCTCACCGAAGGCGCAAATGTTTTGCTTTTGGATGAACCAACGAACGACCTCGACGTCAACACCCTGCGCGCCCTCGAAGAAGCCCTGACAGAATTCGCAGGCGTCGCCTTAGTCGTCAGCCACGACCGCTGGTTTCTCGATAGAATCTGCACCCATTTGGTTGTGTTCGAGGGAGATTCGGTTGCGAAGATGTATATCGGCAACTGGTCTGATTACGAAGCAATGATGGTTGAGAAGTTTGGCAAAGACCTCACTCCTCATCGGGTGAAGTATAGGATGTTGAAGAGGTGACCTGAATCATGTCACCCTGAGCGACACTTGCGCCGCACTGCGTTTGTTGCAGTGCAGGTGTAGCGAAGGGTCTCTTACATTGTCGTAGAGATTCTTCGGTCGCAAAGCTTGTCCTGAGCTTGTCGAAGGAAACGCTCCCTCAGAATGACATATTTGGATAACGGGTCCGATTACGAAACGATGATGATGGAAAAGTTCGGGAAAGATCTACAGCTGCATCGGGTGAAGTATAGGACGCTGAAGAGGTAACTCAAAAATGTTCACGATCTATTTGACCTTGCTTGGTTTATTGTCTTTTGCGGTAGGGACGATCATTCTCGGTACATGGCTCAGAAAAAACAGAACCAAAGAGAACGCGGAAAATTCCAGCCGCATGATGCACTTCCTATTCTTTGCTGGCTTGGTCGCGCCGCCCATCGTCGGCATCTTTTATCCTGGTCTCACGCACTTCGACGAACTCGCGGGCTTGCAATCCCTGCCGTGGAAAACTTTCTTTCTTATACTCGGAATCATCCTTGCAATTCCAGGCTTGTACTTTTTGGGAATCACCAACAAACTCCTGCGTTCCCTCGGGAGCGGAACCAACGCCTTCATCCTGACCAAACACATCGTCGCCGATGACATCTACAAACAGACTCGCAACCCGATGTCGCTCGGATTCTATTTATTTGCCCTCACCCTCGGCTTCGTCTCAGGCTCGACCTTTATTACCTTCGCTGTTCTCTTGGGCTTGATCCCCGCTCATATATTTTTTCTCAAATACTTTGAAGAACTCGAACTGGAACTTCGTTTTGGCGCGCCCTATTTGGAATACAAAAAGAATGTTCCTTTCCTCATTCCGAAATCTGCCAGGTGACCAGATGGCTGCTTCATCCATCGCATCTGCACCCACATCATCGCCTTTGAAGGCGAGTCCGTTGCGAAGATGTACATCGGCAACTGGTCGGATTACGAAACGATGATGATGGAAAAGTTTGGGAAGGATTCAACCCGCACAGGGTCAAGTATAGGCAGTTGAAGAGGTAGGGGGACCAAAGTGACAGTCACTTTATTTCGAAATGAGCCTGTCCCATTGCCTTCGATTACCCTAACAGAGAACTCACCCCGAAAGCAATTCGGGGTGAGTCAAGTTACTTTATTTTAATTCCCAGATCCAGCTGTTCTCGAATTTGCAGCTTCCTTTGCCTGAGTCCTGGTAGCCCAGGAAGGCAAACACGCCATCCGTGCGCTGTTTGCTGTTGTCGAAATACCGTCCCTGCCGCACTCCGTTGATGTAAACGGTGAACTGCTCATCCTTGACCATAAGGATGACCTGGTTGGTTGTGCCATTACCTTGATTCAGTGCGCTGGAGTATTTTACCGAGGAGGGCGAATTTTTAAACCTGCCAAATTCATGGAATTCGATCGACCAGGCGGGCAAGCCCGAAAAACGCATGAATAGGAAATTATATTGTCTGCCCTGTTCAATGTTCGGCTCCGAGCGGAAGATCACGCCGCAAATGATGATCCCTGACGCATTCCAGGTCACATCCGACTTCAAAATAAAATTGCCCGCAGTGATTTTTTTATCGATTTCTGCGCGATCCACCTCCGGCCCGGAAAGGCTGACGGTAATGGGTTCGTTTTCCTGCCATGCCATTTGCCCATCCTGATGGGAAATTTCTGAATCACTCAGCAGGCTTTCCAGTTCATCCAGCACAATGCTTGCGGTTTGTGTTTGTTGGGCCGCCAGGGTTGCGGTAGCGTCAAGGGTTGCAGTGGGCGCAGGTGTTTGTGTCTCTGTTGGCGCTGGGGTGAATGTGAAGGTGGGTTCAGGGGATGGTGTGGGAGTGGAGCCGAGCCCCGGAATACTGCCGCAAGCGGCAAGGAATATCAATACAAACAGGGCGGTATTTTGAAAGCGTTTCATAGGTTCCTCCGATCAAAAAAGAATGTTTCCGGTCAAGTTTGAGGCTTGTTTTTTGAATGGGCTGAACAAAACGGGAAGCTCAAAACTTGTGCTTGAATTATGAAAACGATGGGGTGGAAATATCATGTCATCTTTATTCCCTCCTAAGAGTTTCTTGAATTCTATTTGTAAACTTACATTTTGACAATGGTGTCGTTTGTGATTGGCATGGCTGTAGCAAAGTCAGGAAAATCTTAGCGCGAAATACGCGAAATTGGCGAA
>CAKKRM010000109.1 GCA_919902735.1 Anaerolineales bacterium
CTACTTTACTCGAAAAGCCCTACTTTTTTAGTTTATCTTTGGCGAAGGTATTGATATTTACTGGTTGTAAGATGTATAATTGGAGCGTAAGTAAATTCCGACCAAAAGAGGAGAATACACAATGGACAACAAAGTTTTGCAAGTGATCGCCGCCCTTTTCATCCCGCCGCTGGCAGTTTATATGAAGAAGGGAAAGATTGATGGTACTTTTTGGCTTAATATTGTGCTGACGTTGATGTTTGACGTCCCAGGCATACTACATGCTTTGTATGTAGTTTTGATGTAATTGTCGGATTTCAAAAAGTCACTCCGCTCGCGGGGTGACTTTTTGATTCAAGGTTGCTTGAATGTCCTGCAAGAAATAAAACCGCCGTTCAAAAAACGGCGATTATTCATATCGTGCCAGTTCACTTCCCTGGCAAACCTACAAAAATAACCCCGTCCCTTACCTGCACAGGGTAGGCAGGGATGTCGACCACGGCGGGCATTTGCACCGCCTGCCCGCTGCGGACATCAAACTCACCGCCATGTCGTGGACAGACTACATGATCTCCCTCGAGCACACCATCGCCCAGCGGACCGTCATCATGGGTGCAGACATCGCCAATGGCATAATATTGCCCTGCAATATTGAAAATAACAATCGGTTTATCCCCAAGATCAACAAACAAACGTTCGCCGTTTGGTAATTCAGTGGCGGAAACGATTTCTACAAAATCAACTTTTGATTCATCAAAGGAGGTGTAATTGAACATAGAAATTCCTGACCGTGGACGATAGACCGTCGTCCATCGTCGAATTATTCCACCAGCGAGTCACTGGCCTCTCCCAGCCCATAGACGCCAGCCTTCAAAACTTTCAATGAAAGCAAGGCGCATTTCAACCGCACGGGACCAAGCTCAATGCCGAGCAATTCGAGGACTGAATCCTTGTTTAATTTCTTCACTTCTTCAAGCGGCTTGCCGATGATGGATTCCATCAATAAATCTGCAGAGGCCTGCGAAATGGCGCAGCCGTGACCGTCAAACAGCGCATCGGTCACAACCCCGCTGTCATCCACGCGCAAGTCGATTTGGATGTGGTCGCCGCATAGGGGGTTATTATCTGCAAAGGAAATATCGTGCGGGTCGAGCTTGCCGCGATAGGATGGGTTTTTATAGTGTTCGATGATGACTTCGCGATATAGATCGTCCATGGTAGTCCTTAGTCTGATAGTCCTTAGCCTGGCAGTCTTTAGTCGAATTGTCAAGGACTGATCGACTGGCAACTAACCGACTATTTGACTAACTAAACATTTCCTTCACTTTGTAGATTCCGTTCACCAGCAAGTCCACTTCCTCTTTTGTGTTGTACAAATAAAAGGAAGCGCGGCTCGTGGCTGGGATTCCAAATTTTTCATGCAAAGGCTGGGCGCAATGATGACCAGCCCGAACGGCAATTCCATCCCGATCCAATATCTGCGCCACATCATGCGGATGCACACCTTCGAGAGTGAAAGCCGCTACGCCGCCTTTTTTATCAGCCGGGGGACCGAATAGCTTCACCCCGGGAATTTCTTCCAGGCGATCCAATGCATATTCAGTGATCTCATGCTCGTGCGCCGCGATCTTATCCATGCCGATGGCGGAGAGGTAATCTACAGCCGCGCCAAAGCCGACAGCCTCCGCAATGGCAGGCGTGCCTGCTTCAAATTTATGCGGCAATGTGTTGGCGCGGAAGGAACGCAATTTCACTTCCTTGATCATGTCTCCGCCGCCCAAAAATGGGGGCATGGCCTCGAGCAGGGGCGATTTTCCGTATAGCGCGCCGATGCCAGTTGGTCCACACATTTTGTGGGCGGAGAAGGCATAGAAATCGGCATCCAATGCCTGCACATCCACTGTCAAATGCGGGACGGATTGTGCCCCATCCACCAAAACGATTGCGCCCGCTTCATGCGCCAAACGAATGATCTCGGCGGCGGGGTTGACCGTGCCCAGAACGTTGGACATGTGCGTAAACGAGACCAGCTTCGGGCGGCGGTCAAGAAGCGTTTTGTACGTTTCCAAATCCAGCAGGCCGTTTTCTGTCACAGGGATGAAATCCAGCTCGATGCCCCGTTCCGTTTGCAGCATGTGCCAGGGGACGAGGTTGCTGTGATGTTCCATTTCCGTCAAAATGACGAGATCGCCTGCCTTCAAATTTGCGCGCGCCCATGAATAAGCGACAAGATTAATCGATTCGGTTGTATTGCGCGTGTAAATGATTTCGCGCGCAGACGACGCATTAATGAACTTTGCGATCTTTTCGCGCGCGCCCTCATACATGGAAGTGGCTTCCTCGGCCAGCGTATGCACGCCGCGATGGATGTTCGCATTCGAGCGGCGATAATAATCATTCATCGCCTCGATCACCTGCGTGGGCTTTTGCGAAGTTGCCGTTGAATCCAAATACGTTACGCGCACGCCCGGTTGGGTTTCGCGTTCGAGAATGGGAAAGTCTTTTCGGATTTGTTTTACATTAAGAGTCATAGGAAAAGTAAACAAGTAGACAAGCGGACAAGTGGACGAGTAAACAAGTTTACTTATTCACTCACTTACTCACCTTACGCAGTAATGGTATGTCGTCCCCGAATGGGGAACGACATCACTTTTGCTCAAAATCGCGTAAGGTGAGTTAATAATCAGGAATGAAATCTTTTTTCACTGCCGCCTTCTTGCCCGGCAGCGCGTGAATATGCTCGGAAGTCAACGGGTACCAAAGAATGCGGTCAGGCACCATCCAGCCGTCGGTGAGATACACATTCGAGCGAAACTGCACCGCAACCATTTTGTTATCCACCTGCACCACAATGCCCCTGACCCATCCGCGAATGCGCTCGCGGCTTTTTTCGTGGTCGCAAAAAACTTCCACGGTATCCCCCACATCAAATGCGTGATCGAGGCCAGGCGCCTTCATGAAGGCAAACTGATTCACACGCAACGAACGCTTGGCCGGCTTGTGGCGATCAACCATTGGAGTCAATGTCCGCTTTACCACGGGGGGCACGGGTTTTACCGAGGCCATTGCCATCGCAGAGGCGGCCGCGCTGACTTGCGGCTTTGTTTTTAATTCACTGCCAGAACTGGATTTTACAACGGGCTTTATAATCTTTTTTTTCAAAATCTTTGCCTTCACTTTTGGCTTGGAGGTTGATTTTCCGGAAGGTTTTGCCTTTACCGCCATCTTGGATTTTAGTGTTACCTTTGCCCTTACTTTCGCTTTTGACTTTGGTTTGGGTTTCGCTTTTGATTTTACGATCATGACACACATCCTGTCTTGAATTTAGAGACGCCCTCCGCCTCATCACTTAACGGTTGGTTGCTCCTGCCCAACAAGCCTCATCCTGCGCTGAAAATTTTGGCTTATGTGTAGACTCTGTGCAAGAAAGCAAACCCTTTAACGCGAATTTACCCTACGGGCACGATGTCGCAAATTGGGCGAATAACGCGAATTTTTTTGCGTTATTCGCTGCCCATGCAAAACCGCAGACTAAAGTTTGCATTCCGTTTAAGCCGATAACTTAGCCTGAATGGCCTGCTGAAATCTCGCGCGCACGCCTTCAAATGGGATGCGCTGCATGATTGGGTCGAAGAAGCCTTCCACGACCAATTGCTCTGCTTCGCGCTGCGGAATGCCGCGTGACTTCAAATAGAAGAGCGGTTCAGCCTCCAGTTTACCAACCGTTGCGCCGTGTGTACAGCGCACATCGTCCGCGAGAATTTCCAAACCCGGAATTGAGTCTGCGCGCGATTGTTCATCAAGAACGAGGTTGCGGTTGGCCTGATAGCCGTCCGTTTTTTGCGCGCCGGGGGCAACGTAGATCATGCCCTGCCAGACGGAGCGACTCTTGCCTTTTAATGCGCCTTTGAAAAGCAGGTCACTCGTGGTGTGCGGAGCGAGGTGATTTTGCTGGGTGTCGTGGTCGAGGTGCTGGGTTCCGTCTGTAAAATAGAAACCAGACATGCGTCCCACTGCGCCTTCGCCAGCGAGGTCGAGATCGGAGAAGTTTTTGGTGAGGCGTGAACCGACAGCGCCGAAGATCCAGTCCAGGTTGCCGCCGCGCTCGACGTGGGCGCGCTCGTGCGAGAAGTTCCAGACGTGACGTCCCCAGGATTGCAATTCGACAAAGCGCAGATTTGCATCTTTGCCAACATAAATTTCGACAACGCCTGCGTGCATGGCATGACCTACTTCATTGGGCGAAGCGGCTTCGTGAACGTAGGTCACAGACGCGCCGTCTTCCACATAAACAACCAGATGGGAGAAATGGGCGAGGTCAGCGCCGGGTCCCCACAACACGGAATGAAGCGGGGTTTTCACAACAAGATTTTTTGGAACGTAGAGCAAAATGCCATTTTGTGCCAAAGCCGAAGCGAGAGCGGCAAACTTGCCATCTTCGGGCTTCACGATCTTACCGATCAACTTTGCGAGCAGGTCGGCGTGATTTTTTTCAGCGCTGCGGAAGTCGGTGAAAACCACGCCTTTCTTTGCGAGGGCTTCATCTAATTGGATTTGGGAGCCGCCGGGCAGCAGGGTGATCTGTCCGCCGTGCTGTTCGCCCGTGAGGGGCTTGAGCAATTCTTCGGGGACAACGGGCAGGTCTTCAAATGCGCCAACTTTGGGAAGTTTGAAATCAGATGCGGGCAGAAGGCGCAAGTCTGTGCGGCGCCAGGCTTCGTCTGTGGTGACGGGGAGGGAATGCTTCTTGAAAGCGTCCCAGGCTGAGGCGCGGAAAGAGGCGAGACCGTTGCTCGATGCGGGCACATCTGCCTGGGTGAAGGTAAATTCCTTTGCGGCAGATTCACGTCTGGTTCGATTTACTGATACTTTTGGTTTCTCTTGCATGTTTTTATCCGTTGAAGGTTGAAGGTAAACTTTCAACCTTCAACTTATAACTTTCTAACCGATGCTGCCTTCCATCTGTAATTGGATCAGGCGGTTCATTTCAACTGCGTATTCCATCGGCAGTTCTTTGACGAGGGGTTCGATGAAGCCTGAGACCACCATGGTGGTGGCTTGCTCTTCGCTGAGGCCGCGAGACATTAAGTAGAAGAGCTGCTCTTCGCCCACTTTGCTGACGGAGGCTTCGTGGCCGATGGTCACATCGTCTTCGTCGATCTCAATGGTTGGGTATGTATCGGAGCGGGATTTGGGGTCGAGCAGAAGCGCGTCACAAACCACGTTGGACTTGACGCCCTTTGCGCCTTTATAAACTTTGACCATGCCCCGATAAGAAGCGCGACCACCGCCCTTGCTGATGGACTTGGAAACGATTTTGCTGGTGGTGTTGGGCGCGAAGTGCATCATCTTCGAGCCTGCGTCCTGGGTTTGGCCGGGGCCTGCAAATGCCATCGAAAGCATTTCGCCGTGCGCGCCCGGTTCCATTAAGTAGCAGGATGGGTATTTCATGGTGAGTTTGGAACCGAGGTTCGCATCCACCCATTCATGCGAAGCGTTCGCAAAGACTTTGGCGCGCTGGGTGACGAGGTTGAAGACATTGGTTGACCAGTTTTGAATGGTGGAATAACGGGAGCGCGCGCCCTTTTTGACGATGATCTCGATCACGCCGCTATGGAAGGAGTTGGTGGTGTATTGAGGAGCGGTGCAGCCCTCGACATAGTGTATAGATGCGCCTTCATCCACGATGATGAGGGTGCGCTCGAACTGGCCGACGTTGGCGGTGTTCAAACGGAAATAGGCCTGGAGGGGCAAATCAACCGTTATGCCTTTTGGCACGTACACGAATGATCCACCAGACCAAACGGCTGAGTTCAATGCGGCGAATTTGTTGTCTTCAATCGGGATGACTGTGCCGAAATATTCTTTGAAGAGATCAGGGTATTGCTTGAGACCATCTTCAATGGAGAGGAAGATGACGCCCTGCTTTTCAAGGTGCTCGAGGATGGAGTGGTACACCATCTCAGATTCATATTGCGCGCCCACGCCTGCCAGGAATTTTTGCTCAGCTTCGGGGATGCCTAATTTATTGAAGGTATTTTTGATGTCGTCGGGGACGTTGTCCCAGTTTTTTTCGCTTTTCTCGGTGGGTTTGACGTAGTAGAAAATATTATCGAAGTCTATCTCGTCGAGAGTGGGACCCCAATTTGGCATGGGACGCGCCATGTAATGCTCAAGCGCCTTGAGGCGGAAGTCGAGCATCCATTGCGGTTCGTTCTTCATGCGTGAAATATTTTCAACGACCTCGCGGCTCAATCCGCGTTCGGATTTGAACACGTAGTTGTCGTCGCGGTCGTGAAAACCGTATTTGTAATCGCCGATCTCTTCGAGGAGTTGGGTGTCGTCGGGTTTGGTTTCTTCGGTCATGTGAATCTCCATATTTTTAAACACGAAGGACACGAAGGTCACAAAGGTTTAATGTCAAAGGTTTAAAGTTGAAGGTTTAAAGTTGAAGGTTAAGCAGTCTCTTGCTCTTCGCCAACCGCATCATATTTCTCGCGCACCCAGTCGTAGCCCTGGTCTTCGAGGTGCAGGGCCAGGTCGGCTCCGCCCGATTCAACGATGCGGCCATCCAGCATGATGTGGACGAAGTTGGGTTTGATGTAATTCAACAGGCGTTGATAATGTGTGATGACCAGCACCCCAAGCTCGGGACCGGAAAGAGCGTTGACGCCTTCCGCGACGATACGCAGCGCATCAATATCCAAGCCGGAATCTGTTTCATCCAAAATGGCGATCTCTGGCTTGAGGGCGGCCATTTGCAAAATCTCAGCACGTTTCTTTTCGCCGCCGGAGAAGCCGTCGTTGAGATAGCGCCCCGCGAAGGTATGATCCATCTTGAGGGTGTCCATCTTTTCCTTTAACATCTTGCGGAATTCAGGAATGGGCATGCCCTTGTCTTCAGGGTTTTCGGCGCGGCGGCGGGAGTTGATGGCAGTGCGCAGGAAGTTTGCCACGGTCACACCGGGGATGGCGACAGGGTACTGAAAAGCAAGGAAAATCCCCGCGCGGGAGCGTTCGTCCGGCTCAAGCTCGAGCACGTTCTTTTCTTTAAAGATGATCTCGCCTTCTGTGACGGTGTAATTGGGGTGCCCCATCAGGGTGTATGCCAGTGTGGATTTGCCTGTGCCGTTCGGCCCCATAATTGCGTGGATTTCGCCCTGTTTGATCGTGAGTGAAAGTCCTTTTAGTATTTCCTTATCTTCGATACTAACGTGCAGATTCTTGATTTCAAGTTGCGACATAACGAGGTTGACTCCTGGATTTTACCGCTTTAGCGTACTTTAAGCCACGAAGTGGCGTTTTTACTGATTTCTAGGCATTATAGCAGGGCTGAGGGGATTTGTCAATATTTATGATATTTTTCTAGTATATTCGTGGGATTGTAACTTCGAGATTCAGTACAAATGCCTATTGTATTCCCATTGCCGAATGCTCCGCTAATTTTAGCGGAAATTTTGGATAGGTTGTTTTCTTCGTTGCAGAAAGTCTTCCAGCCGCCCTAGTGCCAACAATTTGTGAAATACGAACGCTTTTCACATGCAGAATATTTGGAGGAAAAATGCACACTAAAAATAAATCCTCATTAACTTATAAAACTCTATATAGGATACCTGCATACGGTACTTTTGTGGAAGCAATAGAAAACACTCCAGTGACGAATGCTATTCTATAGCAACAATATTAGTTGCATTTACATCAAAACTACATGAATAACCTCCACTTCCCGTTTCCCAGCAATTATCAGAATTAACAATAGTGGGTAATGGAGGTGGCGGATTATGTGCTGGTATCGGCGAATTCAGCCCTGAACCCTTGCCGCCACAACCTTCACCGATCATCTCGCAAAGGTCGGGGTCGCCCTCCTCTTCCTCTTTTTCCTTTCTGCCCCCTTTCCCATTTCCAGTGGACAAGGGCGTGCCATTCGCATTGGTGCATGTGCCATTGGTGGAAGCGTAACAACCATACTTCGGTTCATGCCCGCTCGGGTCGACAAAATTCAACGGCGAGTTGTTGACATACGCATACCGATCATACCCCTGCACCCCGCCAGGGACAATGGTATCGGCCGAGGTGAAACGTCCTAAAGCGGGGTCGTAGAATCGTGACTGGTAGTGCATCAACCCGAAGCCTTCGGTGACGGTGGTTGTGGATGGGTCGTCCATGTCCCCTACGGGGATGATATAGCTGGCTTGTCCCGTGAAGGTGTATTTGGTCAATGTATAAATCGGCGCGGTGACAGCGGAGCTTGTCCACCACGAGCGGATTTCGCCGAAGGGTTTGTCCACAGGATGCTTCGCAATAGCTCATCTCGGAGATTTTTGTCCCTGCGCTGTCGGTGGTGAGACTGGTGGAGCCGAGGTGGTTGTCGAGCTTGTCGAGACATGGTCGGAGAGGAAGTATTCCACTTTCATGATTTCGGGGGTGGTGTATTTACTCGTGGCGATGCGGGACGTCCCTGCGAAGTAGTGTTTCGTGACCGTACCATTTGTCAGTTCGTAATGAGCGCCGATGAAGGTGGTGGTCACTCCGTTTTCTGTGGCTTTGACTCGCCTTCCGTCGCCGTCATAGGTGAAGGTGGCGATAGGGATGGGGATGCTGTTCTTCTTCACTTCGACCAGACGGTTTTCGGCGTCATAGGTCAAAGCAAAGGTGTCCGCGCCGATATGCCTTGTGACCTGGTTGCCGTTGGCATCGTAGTCATACGAATTGCCGTTGGAGAGGGTCTTTGCGGCGTGGTCATGGCTGGGGTCGTAGGTTGTGAAGTTGACGCCCGCTTTGCTGGCGAGGTTGCCTGTGGCGGGGTCGTAGGTGTAGGTTTCCTGCGGGGTATTGTTCAAGCTCCAACTGGTCAAGCGGTCGAGGGAGTCGTAGCCATAGGATTGGGATTCGTCGTCTGCATTGCTGAGTATCCCGTCCGCGTTGCTGAAAATGGTTTTGATGTTGCCTGCGGCATCGTAGGTGTAGTTCAGGTTTTGCAGGGCGCCCGTGGTGATGTTTTGCAGGCGTCCGCTTTGCGTAGTCCAGGGGTGATAAGTGAAGTCCCAAGTGGGTCCATTTTATCATCGGCGCGTGAAGAGATTTTCGTTTATGGAAATTTATCTGTCATTAATTCCACAACCTTAATCGCATCATAGCCTTCTACTGAAGAATTCCCTATGTACGCTATTGAATTTCCGTCAGGAGAAAAGTCAAACGATGCTATCTGGTCTACAACTCTGATGACTTTAAAATCAGTCTCCAAGTCTATGATCCAAACACCTGGTATACCTTTGTATTTCCCTGTGAACCCCAACCACCTTCCATTTGGGGACCACTTAAACCTACCTGGATGGATAATTTCAACCGGCAACTCCTTAATAAAGGAGTCATCAATATCGTAAATATATACCTTCCAAGGGTAATCGAACAAGTTTTTAGTTTCTCCCCATGTTTTTGTATCATCATTACTATCAGGTATCAATTTTGTTCCTACAAACGCAACAGCATTCTCTGTTGGCGACCAAACAGGATAATCTGCTCGTTGAAAATCTGGCGTGATGTTGATTCGGTCGCCAGCGTTGCTTTGATAATACAAACTCGATGCTAATCCCACCCCGTTTTCTTCAACAAGCATTAGCTCTTTCTTGTCTTGGGAATAAGCGAAGTTTCCAAGCCAAGTAATCGATGCCTCAACATAAATTTCTAGAGAATGATCCGAATTTACACTGATCTCGTGAATTATTTGGGATTTCGTTTTTGGACAATCAAGTATAAACCCGGCTTTTTGGTCAGGTAGGCGTTGTAGAGAACGAACAAATAGTTTTGTGCAATCAGTAGAGATTTTTATTGGATATAGGTTTTTCGTACCTGTATCAAAACTCCATAATTTCGTTTCAGTATTGAAATCTTTAACAATCATCATTGAAGAGGTTATCCAAGTGAGGTCAGAATTATCACTAGACGGGAGTCTATATATCTCCCGATCAGGCAGTTGACGTGTCATATCCATAATACTCGGCATGCAACTTGTAAGTAAAAGCACAGACACAATCCATAATGTTTTTATGAGTTTCATTAGTTGTTACCTTATCATTGGCGGCATGATAGAAGAAGAATATAAACCGCCATATGCAAACCAAGCGGCTGGCCGCCCTAAATGACCGATAGCGCCCAGAAATTCGCCTGACGTTCTTGGGTCAGTTACTGTATTGAGTTGAGAGAAGAAAAGCGAACTATCTGTTGCTGTCACAAGCAATGGGTCAGATGACCGCCATGCCCTTGCTGCTCCCCTATAACCATCTGCACCACCTTTGAATATATCGAAATATATTTGGTCAAATGTGCCAGAATTCTCATAAGCTTCCTGAACGACTTCCAATCCCCAGGAATAATCTACACCATCCTGCTCAGCTTTAAGCCTCTTTTCTATTAAATTGTTTTGATCTGATGGATTGTCTCTGAGTTCATCGAAGAAATCCGCCCAACCCTGTCCACCACCTCCAAATGGACCTTGTTCTGTATGAATTAGCCATCCGTCGTTGACTGCTTGCAACACAGCCGCATCCATAACCTCAGTTACACCGCCTTTCGCTGCCAAAGATGGATCGTTCATCATAAAATCAATGGCATTGATCATGTCATCAAACCAATCTCCTAATTCATTTGTTTCGGAGAAATTAATCAGCCATTCTTTTCTTTTTTCCCAGGACATATTCTGAAAATAGCAAAGAGTGCCTTCTTCGTACTCAACATCTTCTGAACAGTGCCCGCTCGGGTCGACAAAATTCAACGGCGAGTTGTTGACATACGCATACCGATCATACCCCTGCACCCCGCCAGGGACAATGGTGTCAGCCTGGGCAAACCTCCCCAATTGAGGGTCATAGAATCTTGCGTTATAAAAGAGCAGACCAAAATCCGACTCGTAAGAGTCTTGACCCGTAAAGTCGTATCTCGTTTGCCTTGTTCCCGAGGAATACCGCACCTCTCCCCAGGCTTTGTATCTCGTCTCAGAGACAAGGGTACCAGAGGCCTTTGTGGTCAAATTCGTCGAGCCGGGGTGGTTGTCGAGCTTGTCGAGACATGGTCGGAGAGCAGGTAGGTGAGGGTGGAACCAGTTTTCATCGCGATCCGTTGACTTCCAGCAAAGTAGTACTTGGCGGCAGTTCCATTGGTCACTTCGTAATGAGCGCCGACGCGATGTCCTGAGCTTGTCGAAGGGAAGAGGGTCGTTTCACCCCCGATGATAAAAAGTTTTATACAAGCTTCTCCATGATAAAATCCCATTCATGAATCGAACCATTCTTCTTATTGTATTTCTTGTTGGTATCTCACTTGCCTGTGCTCTCACTCCGCCCACAGCAACGACTCCCTCTGTGCCTTCCGGCAGCGTACTATATCAGGATGATTTTTCGCGCAACAGTTCAGGCTGGGACCGGATGCTGGCCAATGAAGGCGTCATGGATT
Organism: Anaerolineales bacterium; assembly: GCA_919902735.1. GTDB lineage: Bacteria > Chloroflexota > Anaerolineae > Anaerolineales > Villigracilaceae > Villigracilis. Next base: position 11,428 of record CAKKRM010000109.1, read on the forward strand.
ATGACGCGGGCGGATACCGCATCCTCGTCAATTCCTTGCAAACCAATTTCTGGGCGACTCCGCGCCAGAGTTTTACGGATGTGCGCATTGAGGTGGATAATGGCAAACTTGCAGGACCCGATGAAAACCGAATTGGTCTGGTCTGTCGATTCAATGGCAGTGATTATTATTTCTTCATCATCTCCAGTGACGGCTTTTATGGCCTGGGTATATTTTCAGGCGGGAAAGCCGCCCTGTTTGGACAAAGCGAAATGCAATCTTCAGAACATATCAACAAAGGGCTTGCGGTCAATCACCTGCGCGCCGACTGTGTGGGGAACACCCTTACTTTTTATGTGAATGGCTTTCAAGTAGCGCAGGCGCAGGATTCCATACTCGCCTCAGGTGATATCGGCGTTCTGGCTGGCACATTCGCCACCCCCGGCGTGGATATTATCTTCGATAATTTTGTGGTGTTACAGCCCTAACTCTGGAATCCGACGGCTAAGTACCCATTGGGTATGCCGTCGGCGGGCAGCAAGCTGCCCGATTCCAAAACAATCATGAAAATCTTTCTCGAGACCATTGGTTGCAGGCTTAATCAAGCGGAGATCGAAAGCATGGCGCGTCAGTTCCGCGCGGCGGGGCATGAGATCGTCGCCACTGCCGAACATGCAGAGCTGGCTGTGGTCAATACCTGCGCCGTCACCACGCAAGCCGCTTCCGATTCGCGCAGCAAGATCCGCAATATTGCGCGCGCGGGCGTAGATCAAATCATCGCCACAGGCTGCTGGACGACTCTTCAACCGAAGGAAGCCGCCGCGCTTCCGAATATTTTGCGCGTGGTCACCAACGATCAAAAAGATTCCCTCGTCGCCACAACTTTAAACCTTGTACCTTCAACCTTCGACCTCGAACCCATAGACCGCACTCCCATCCCCGGCTTGCATCGCCGCACGCGCGCCTTCATCAAAGTGCAGGATGGCTGTGATAATCATTGCACGTTTTGCATCACCACCGTTGCGCGCGGCGAGGGACGTTCGCGTCCGCTGGCGGACGTGATTTCAGATATCAACTCTGCGCTTGCGGGAGATTCAAAAGAAATCGTTTTAACGGGTGTGCATCTCGGCTCGTGGGGGCAGGACATTTCGACTTCGCTCAATATGAATTTTCACCTGCGTGATTTAGTCAACGACATATTGCGCGAAACGGATGTGAGGCGATTAAGACTCTCTTCCCTCGAACCCTGGGATTTGGATGCGGGCTTCTTCTCCCTTTGGACAGATTCCCGCCTCATGCCTCACCTGCACCTGCCTCTGCAATCTGGAAGTGAATCCACGCTGCGGCGGATGGCGCGCAAGACCACGCCCGCATCCTTTCGCGAGTTGGTGAAAGCCGCAAGAAACGTAATGCCCCACGTTGCCATTACCACCGACATCATCGCAGGCTTTCCCGGTGAGACAGAAGAAGAATTTGCAGAGACCCTCGACTTCGTCAAAGAGATTCGATTTACGGGCGGGCATGTCTTTTCGTATTCGCCGCGTCCCGGCACAGGGGCGGCAATGATGAAGGGGCAGGTCAGGCTTGAGTTAAGAAAGAAGCGCAATCACATCTTGCAGGAAGCGCTCGAAGAGTCCGCAAAATCCTATCGCGAAAAATTCATCGGGCAGAAAATGTCCGTGCTGTGGGAATCTACAACGGAGCACGGCGAATATGGCTGGCGCATGGAAGGCTGGACGGGGAACTATCTGCGCGTATCAACGAACGCGCCCTCGCCGCGCTGGAATGAAGTGGATGAAGTGGAACTGCGTGAAGTAGACGGCGATAAGATAAAAGGCGTCATTCGTAATACATAAAACGGAACACGCAATACGCATTACGAATGTCACTTTTTGAAAGCGGGGATGAACTGTATAATTTTTGTGCATCATAAAATAAAAGGAGCAAAACAATGACGGCTCAATTGATTGACGGAACTGCCATCGCGCAAAAGGTGCGTGATGGAGTGAAGGAAAAAGTTGCCAAACGAATCGCGGAGGGCAAGTCTCAGCCGGGGCTGGCGACTGTTTTGGCGGGCGAGAGAATTGACTCTGCCACCTACGTCAGCATGAAGCAAAAGGCGTGCGCTGAATTGGGGATGACTTCTTTTCATCATCCCACCCCGGCGGATATTACACAGGAAGACCTCGAAAAACTCATCAAACAATTGAATGCCGACCCAAAGGTACATGGCATTCTTGTGCAATTGCCCCTGTCTGACCATTTGGATGAAGAACGTATCCTGCAACTCATCAGCATTGAGAAGGATGTGGATGGGTTCTCGCCGATCAACCTTGGGCGTTTGGCCCAAAAGGGACGCGAGCCGTTGTTCGTCCCTTGCACGCCGTATGGATGTATCTACCTGCTCAAGGAAGCTGGTGTGAAGATCGCGGGCGCAAATGCCGTAGTGTTGGGACGCTCGAATATTGTGGGTATGCCCGCCGCTTTGCTGCTCATCAAAGAAAACGCCACCGTGACCGTCGTCCACTCAAAGACGAAAGATATTCCCGCAGTCATGCGCGATGCGGATATTATCATCGCCGCGATTGGGCGCGCTGAAATGGTGCGCGGTGACTGGATCAAACCCGGCGCAGCGGTTATTGACGTGGGCATCAACGGCATTCCAAAGCTTAACCCCGATGGCACGCAGATGATCAGCCAGAAGACTGGCAAGCCGATGCAGCGGCTGGTGGGCGATGTTAACTTCGAGGAAGCGAAAGAAGTGGCTGGGTTTATTACCCCCGTCCCTGGCGGTGTTGGCCCCATGACGATTGCGATGCTGATGGCGAATACCCTCAGGGCGGCGGAGATTCAAGAGCCGTGAGCAGAGGTCAGTTGTCAGTGATCAGTCCCGCCAAAAGACGGGACTGATTTTTTTAGAAACTTATTTTTGATTACGGCCTGATAAATAAACCGAGGTGATTTGCCACCGCGCGTTCTCTGCCGGGTTTGGCCATATCAATCGGGGAGTTCAGAACACGGGCTTTGCCATCGAATCCCTTGATCGCCATTGTGGACGATCCGCCGCCATCCATGTTGACGCCGGTGTGGACGCCGAAGGAGATGAGAATCTCTGCCAGTTCCGGGAAGGTGACGCCTTCGCTGTAAGCGGGCTGGCGGCCATCTACAACCATCAAGGTCAACCAGCGGGCGTTCTTGCTCAACCCAACCGCCGTGCGTGGATTGGGCGCGTTGTCGGCAAGGTTTTTCACCAGCACGCCGCCATCCACTACCACACGGTCGCCTGCGATTGCATTGAATATCTTGCCCTGTTCCTTGTTCACCGTCACTTGATTGCGCTGCCCAATGTAAATGATCGGCTGCGCCGTCTTTTGCGGGGAGTATATTTTTCCGCGCGAGGCGGCATAGTCGCTCACGCGGACGGGCAGCCCGCCGTTTGGGCAATAGTTGGCTGGGTCAACGGAGGCATCCACATAACTGTAATAGCCGCCATTGATGGCAACATGCAATTTGAACTCCTCGAGGAATGTGGATGTGACTCGCGAACACAAGATGTTGCTGGCGTTCGGCGAAGGCGTAACCAAAAATTCCAGTTTGGCGGTTTGCAGGTCAATTGCCATCACATGCACAACATTTGGCCGCGGTGTAGTCAAATCTTTTCGCAGATAGGTGATACCCGCAAACAGGCTCTGACGGATCGAGGTGGGGCGTCCCATACCGAGTGAAACCAAATAGCTCTTTGAACACCAACCGACCAATCCATCGAGCCGCTCGATCTTCGCCCAGCCCGGGTCGCTTGTATCATCCAGTGCGGGGATGGTATCGTTCTTCAAAACCGTCCCCAAAATTTTGGCGGATGTGCCCGGAGTCTCGCGTAGGTTAAGAGTAACTGTATTGACTCGATACCAGTTTTTGTCGCCATGTTCTGGAACCGGCGTGGTGGCTGGAGGTTCTTCAGGGATGGGCGCGTGAACGCTGATCAGGTATTCGCTTGAACTCCAGCCAATTAAATTGCCGGACGTATTGCGAATATTCAACCAGGCGCCATCTGTTGTGGCCGCAATTTTCTCGACCAGTTCGCCAAAATAGACAAGCCCCAGCGAATCGAAAGTAAGGCCTGGTCCCTGGCGCACTTTGAGTGATGAAGCAGTGACGCGATACCAGTTTGTATCCTCTTCTTCTGGCGGGGGTTCTGGTGTGGGGGTAGGCGTGGGCGTTGGTGTGGGTGTTGGTGTGGGCGTCGGAGCGGGGCCGCTGACCTTTTGAAGATATGCGCTGAAACTCCAGCCCGTCAGGCTGTCATCCAATTTGCGGATTTTCAACCAGGTGCGGTTTGCATCTGCATCGATTTCTTCAACCACCTCATTGAGAAGAATGTTGCCGATCTGTTTTTCAGTCAACCCCGGCCCCTCGCGCACCTTCAGCGAAGGGACTGTGACTCGATACCGTTTGCTGGTGGGCTCAGGCGGCGGCTCCGGAATCGGCGTTGTGCTCAGCCCAAACCGTTGCAGGAATGCGGCGTTGTCGCCATTGAAATAGTTCAGGTCTATGTTGCCGCTTTCTACGCCGTAGTTGCCGCCGTTGCCGTTGTCTGTGAATTGCCACAAAGTCCATTCGTCCGCGGTCCACGGTTTTGGAACAAGCGGGGAATTCGTCCCGTAATTTGCGATCCACAAAGGATATTGCTTGAAGTAATCCACGCTGGCTTTTGGCGTGCCCGCCATATTTTCGAGCCAGTAATAGTATGCCGTGTAAACGCCGATTTCCACATTGGAGGTAAGAGCCTTCACACGCTCGATAAAGTTGTACCAATTCTTCCAACCTTTGAAAGAACCCCCGTAATTATCTTCAAAATCGCACCAAAGGGGGAGTTCTCCAAAATCCCCATCGAACAAGGAAACCCATAGCTCGGCTTGTTTTTTCGGGTCTGCGCGGCTGTCGTAAAACCAATAGGAGCCGCGCGGCATACCCGCCAGCTTTGATTCACGCCAATTGGCTTTGAAGTCCCGGTCACTCCACAGGTTTTGGCCTGCGCGAATGATGATGAAGCCTGCGCCTGCCTGGCGCATTTTTATAAAGTCTACGCCTTGCGGGGTTTGCGGATCGTCCTGGTAAAACGAAATATCGGGCCCGATAACGTTTGCCATGCTATTCTCCTTGTTGCCCCGCACATTTCCTTAATTCTTATCGAGATGTGCGGGGTTGCCCCGCACATTTCCTTTAGCTCTTATCGAGATGTGCGGGGGTGTTAATTGACTTATAAAATTATACAACGACTATAGCGCGTTCTCAAAGTGAGTGATGACTGGTTCTGTTCCCTGTCTTCCTTCAATCGCAATCACGTCGATCTGCCAATGGTCAATTTCATGTTCGGCGGCGTAATGCTGGGCGGAGTGGAGCATGTGTTCGCGTTTGCGCGCGGTGATGTTGTGTTCGGGATAAAAATTTTTACTGGATGTGAGAGTCTTGACTTCAATAAATATGATGACGTCACTGAGCTTGGCGATGATATCGATTTCACCATAGGGTGTGCGCACATTGCGGGCGACGATTTGAACCCCGCGCTTCGCCATATAACGGACGGCTGATTCTTCACCCCAGGCTCCCACTCGCTGATTGTGATTCGTCATGCGTTGAATTGCTCCACGAATCCGCGCAGGCGGGTGCGCCAACTGCTCTTGCGCGGCCTTGAATCCGCAACCAGTTTTTCGTAGTGCTTGAGCATGATCTTGGTGGTGTGTTCGATGGCGTAGGCGGAGGATGCCTTTCGCGCCGAGTCGCTCATTTGCGCACGCAGGTTCAGGTCAAGACAGAGGCGGGTGAGTTTGGCGGTAAATGCGGGCTGGTCGTGAGTCGCCAAAAAGCCCGTCACTCCATCTTCAACGGTATCTCCCACTCCAACCGATTCGATGCCCATGATGGGAAGCCCCGCGCCCATGGCTTCGATGACGGAAAGCGGGTGGACTTCGGTGACAGATGCGGTGACGAAGATGTTGCACATGGCGAGGTAGGCGGGGAGCTGGTCGTAGGAAATGAGGCCTGTGAAGCGGACGCGCTGGTCGAGCTGTAATTCGCTGACGAGGGCACGGATTTCTTCGTCGTATTGCTGCACGCCGCTGCCGATCAATAACAGGTGAACATTTGGGAGCGCTTGTGAAATTCCCTTGAAGGATTCAAGCAGAAATGGAAGATTCTTTTCAAGCGCAATGCGGCCTGCGTAAACGAGCAGAATGTCATCATCCTTGTAGCCGAACTGTGCGCGTGAAAGCGGGGCGGCGGAATGAAAGTCTTTCAGGTCTACGCCGTTTGGCACTACTTCAATCGGAACTTCCACATTGAGTTGGTGCAGGATTTTTTCCATGCCTGGGGAGGGCGTGATAACAAGATCAACCGCTTTGCAGAAGGTGGGCATGTAGGCCTGTAACAGCCCCTGGCTCACTTCATCGGGCATCATGGGCAGGTAGGCTTGCGCGTACAGATCATAGCGGGTATGGTTTGTGTAAATCACTGGAATTTGCAACGGACGGCAATACCTTAAGGCGAGACGCCCGCTCAAGAAGGGATGATGCACGTGAACAACATCCATGGTTTGCAGTAATTTTTTTGCAGTGCGGGAATAACGCATGGAAAGATAAAACCCCGAATCTGCCAGGGGCACGCCGCGGCTGCGGATGACGCGCGGTTCGTCATCCTTGAAATCCACATCTCCAAAGGTGAAAACGAACACCTCATGCCCGGCCTGTTCGAGATACCGTTTGTTGATCTCGACATAATTTGTGACGCCGCTGATGTAGGGCTTGTAGCTGTC
>CAKKRM010000110.1 GCA_919902735.1 Anaerolineales bacterium
TTCAAGGTTGATGCAGACGGTAAGTCTTATGTGATTCGACTCGCGGGCGATGGGACGGATCAACTCGGTATTAAACGTGATGTGGAATATGCGGCGAATTACGCGGCGGGAGAGATGGGGATCGCGCCGGAGGTGGTGTATTTTATTACGCCTGAGAATTACATCGTGACGCGCTTTGTGACTGGGAAGGTGATTCCGCCTGATGTGATCAAAACGCCTGATTATCTTGCGCGTGTTGCGAAAAAGATTCGTCTCTTTCACATGCGCGGACCAAAGTTGAAAGGCGAGTTCAATGTTTTCCGCCGCGTGGAAATGCTGACGAAAATTTCAAAAAGCAACAACGCCAAATTCCCGCACGATTGGGACTGGATCATGCAAAAGACAAAGGAAGTGGAGAAGGCGCTGCTGAAAGACCCGTACACGCCGACCCCCTGCCATAACGACCTGCTCAATTTGAACTGGCTCGAAGAAGACGTGCCTGGCGAGATTGGCGAAATCCGTCTGCTGGATTGGGAATACGCGGGCATGGGCGATATCTTCTTTGACCTGGCAAATTTTTCGCATCACCACCGTTTGAATGAAGACCAGGTGGACAACTTTCTGTATGAGTATTTCGGCGAAGTGACGGACAAGCAATACGCGCGTTTGCGCCTGATGTGGCCGATGTCTGAGCTGCATGAATCGATGTGGGGCACAACTCAGACGGGTATCTCAAAGTTGGAAGAAGATTTCCAGGGCTATGCTGATTTGTGGTTTGGGCGCGTCCGCCAGCACATGACGGATTATCGCTGGGGTCAGTGGTTGAAGGACGTTGGGAAGAAGAGCAAGTGAAGTAATCAGTGATCAGTAATCAGTAATCAGTGATCAGTGAACAGAAAGTCGTTTGAAAAATAAACATAAGGAGAAAGACATGTCTATCGTAAATGCAAAAGAAATCATGATCCCTGCGGCGAAAGAGGGCTGGGCGGTGGGCGCGTTCAACGTGACCGACCTGCTGCAATTCGAGGCAGTGATCGATGCGGCGATTGAAAAGAAAGCGCCTGTCATCGTTCAGACTTCGGTTAAGCCGTCGCAATTTTTGGGGACTCAAATGATGGTGAATATCTACCGCACGCTGGCCGAATCTGCGCCTGTGCCTGTGTGCCTGCACCTCGATCATTGCACCACCATTGATTATTGCAATAAATGCGCGGACGCTGGCTACACCAACATCATGATCGATGCTTCCAAACAGTCTTATGAAGAGAACATCCGCCAGACCAAGGCAGTTGTGGATTACGCTCACAGCGTTGGAAACATTTCCGTCGAAGGTGAGTTGGGGACGGTGGGCGGCGTGGAAGATCAGATCAAGGTTGCGGAAGATGAAGCGCAACTCGCCAACCCCGAGCAATCGATTGAGTTCGTGGAGCGCACTGGCGTGGATATCTTCGCCCCTGCCATCGGCACCGCACATGGCGTGTACAAAACCAAAAATCCGAAGATCGACTTTGAGCGCATGGCTGTCATCCACAAGATGTTGAACAGCAACGGTATCAAGACTCCGCTGGTCGTCCACGGTGGGACGGGCTTGCCTGACGATTACGTTGCCAAATTGCTGGCGGCGGGCGGCGCGAAATTCAACGTCTCCACCGAATTGAAGCACACCTTGATCAACGCAAAATGGGAATATCTATCTGCCCACCGCGATGAGTACGATCCCGGCAAACTGGATGTTTTTGTCCGCGATGCAACTCGCAAGGCTGTGATGCACTGGATGGATAAGCTGGGTTGTGAGGGGAAGGCGTAAGAACAAGTTACAGGTTACAGGTTGCAAGTTGCAAGTTGAAGGTTGCAAGTTGCAACCTGAAATCAAAATAAATTGAATTAGGAGATATAAGGTAATGAAGAAAATCGAAGAATATTACGCCCCGTGGGTGAAGGGCATTCCGATGTATATTTCGGATCACATCGAGAAGGCATGGAGAGACCCGTCATTGCACCGCATGATGTCCAATGAAAATCCGCTGCCGCCTTCGGATAAGGTCTTGGAAGCAATGGTGAAGTATGCCAAGATGGCGAACCGCTATCCTGACCAGGGTTTGGTTGTGCGCGGCAAGATCGCTGAAATGAACAACGTGGACGGGCCCGGTAACGTGATGATCGGCAACGGCTCCAGCGAAGTGTACGACAACATCTTCCGCATGTTCCTCGAGCCAGGCGATGAAGTCATTCAGCATACCCCCTGCTTCGGCATTTACGGTCTGCGCGGAACATTGCTCGGCGGAAAGATGGTCTCGGTACCGATGATCTACAAAGATCACAAAATGGAATATGATCCCGAAGCGATCATCAAGGCTGTCACCGACAAGACGAAGATTATTGTCGTTGCCAACCCGAACAACCCGACTGGCAATTTCATGGACGCAAAGCACTTCATCACAATTGCCGAATTAGGCATTCCTTTCGTGGTTGACGAAGCCTACGTGGAATACGCCGGGCTGGGCATGTCCCAAGTGCAGTTGACCAAGAAATACAAGAACGTGTTGATCACCCGCACCCTCTCCAAGGCGTATGGCCTGGCTGGAATGCGTTTCGGATACACCATCGCGGACAAGGAAGTCATTGACCAGATTGCAGGTTCGCTTCTTCCGTGGAACGTGGGCACGATCCCGATGTGGGCGGCTTTGGCGGCCTTTGAAGATGAAGAGGGTCTCGCAGAGCGCGTCAAATTCAACAACAGCGAAGTGGATTTCATCTGCGAGTCGTTCAGCGACATCCCCGGCTTCTACATTATGAACTCCAAAGCCAATTACATTCTTTTTGATTGCGGCGAGACCGGCAAGACCGGCAAGGAAGTTCTGGCGTACGCAGAAACCAAAGGCATCATCCTGCGCGGCGAGAGCAAGAAATACGGCAGTGACGGCTGGTTCCGCGTGACGATTGGCTCGAAGGAAGAGAATCGCCTGTTCGTGGATACTGTCCGCGAGTTCTTTGGGATGAAGAAATAAATTTTTTCGTCATTGCGAGGGCGTTCTTGCTCTTCGCCCGAAACAATCCCTTCCACTATGGCTGAGATTGCTTCGTCGGGGCGAACGCCCTCCTCGCAATGACGGGGAGGAAACCATGTCAAAAATAAAAGCAGTCTTCTTTGACCAGGACGGCGTGATCATCGACACCGAAAGAGATGGTCACCGCGTTTCGTTCAACATGACCTTCAAGGAATTCGGTTTCACCGACGAGTGGGACGTGGAGTATTATCACGAACTCCTGCAAGTCGGCGGCGGCAAGGAACGCATGAAGCAGCACTGGAAGACCAAGGGGTTTTCCAATCCGTTGACCGAGGAGGAGATCGACAGCCTCGTTAAAGACATGCACAAGCGCAAGACAGCCTTGTTCGTGGAACTGATCGAGACTGGCAAACTGCCCCTTCGCCCGGGCCTGCACAGGTTTATGAAAGAAGCGATGGATGCAGGCCTCAAACTCGCGATCTGCACTACATCCAATGAACAGGCGGCGAAAGCCATCACGGAAGGTCCGCTTGGAGATATCAAGTTCGAGGTTGTGCTGGCTGGTGATGTGGTCGAGAAAAAAAAGCCAGACCCTGCAATTTACAATCTGGCGCTCTCCAAACTTGGGTTGACGCCTGATGAAGTGATTGTGGTGGAAGATTCCAAGAACGGACTCGCCGCCGCAAAAGCCGCGGGTACGAACGTCATCGTCACCACCAATCACTACACCGAAAAAGAAGATGTGAGCGCGGGGGATGTGATCGTCTCGTGTTTGGGAGATGCCGATGGCGAGAAAGCCGAACTCCGCAAGGGTAATCTCACAGGGTTCGACGGCGTTGTGCATGTGAAACAACTGGTGGAATTGTTCGAGCAATGACAGGTCATGGGCGCATGAAAGCAATTTCATGCGCCCATGCTTGTTTTGTTAACAAAACCTGGCTACCTCAATTTGAATATCGAGTGTAAAATTGGGAAATTATTTGCCGCACCCATTTTAGACTGCCAGTGTTTTCAATATAGATTACTCAGAGGATATCTCCCTGTTGGGAGTAGGAGGTGCAGTATCGATGATTAATATTCGCTCTTCGTAAGTTCAGGTTCTTGATGTAAAAAAATATTTTCAAAATCAAGGAGAATTACGAAAATGGCTGATAAAAGTATGGAGCACGACAAGAAGCATCTGCACAAAATGGGGTATGCGCAACAACTTGCCCGCCGCATGAGCGGTTTCTCGAATTTCGCAATTTCATTCTCGATCATTTGCATTTTGGCTGGTGGTATTACTACATTTGCCACAGGATTTAGTTCCACAGGCGGCGCGGGGATTGGCATTGGATGGCTTGTCGGTGGCACAGTAGCAATTATCGTTTCATTGTCCATGGGACAGATTGCTTCGGCATATCCTACGGCTGGCGGCTTGTACCACTGGGCGTCAATGCTTGGCGGACGCGGCTGGGGTTGGGTTACAGCATGGTTCAACGTTCTTGGTCTCTTTTTCGTGGTGTCTTCGGTGGATGTGGGTGTGTGGCTGCTTTTCCGCGACCTTATCCTCGTAGGCATCTTTAAAATGGATCCTGCTGTTTTCACGGCGGGCCATCAATTGATCGCTGTTGGGTTCATCCTCATTACCCAGTCCTTGTTCAATCACTATGGCATTGAATTGACCACCAGACTGACTGACTTCAGCGGTTACTTCATCTTTATCGTCGCGATCATCCTGACCATTGCCCTGTTGGTCTTCTCGCCCGTTGCGCTCGATTTCTCCCGTTTGTTCACTTTCACAAACTTTACAGGCGATACAGGCGGCGGTGTGTTCCCCCGCACCGAGAGTATGGGAGTCGCGTTCCTGTTTGGTTTAATTCTCGTTTGTTATACCATTACAGGCTATGACGCTTCCGCACATACATCAGAAGAGACACACGACGCGCAGATCAATGTGCCGAAAGGCATGTGGCAGGCTGTGTTCTATTCTGTGCTGTTTGGCTACTTTATGGTTGCATCATTTGTGCTGGCAATGCCAAGTGTGGCTGAGGGCGCTTCAAAAGGCTGGGGTTCATTCCTCTATGTGATGGAAAGTTCGCTCATGCCCACATGGCTGCTGTACTTCCTTTTTGTCGGCATTGTGGTGAATAACTATCTTTGCGGACTCGCAGGTCTCACCTCTGCCTCCCGTATGACCTTTGCCTTTGCTCGCGATGGCGGCCTTCCCGCTTCGGGCTTCCTCTCTCACGTCAGCACAACTTACCGCACGCCCACCTACGCCATTTGGACAGCTGCTTTTATTGCGTGGGCATCCGTTATTTACGGTGGCGCGTTCGTAGTGCTTGCGACTGGCTGCGCAGTATTCCTGTACTTCTCGTATATATCGCCAGTAGTTGCCGGCTTCTTCGCTGAAGGTACTGCTAGATGGCCGGAGAAAGGCCCTTTCAACCTCGGCGCCTTCTCCAAGCCCCTTGCCATCATTTCAGTGATAGGCGGATTTGTTCTTGCCATTACCGGCTTCCAACCGCCGAACGAGAAGGTTTTCTATCTCACCGTTGCGATGGTTGTTGTAATGGCCATTCTCTGGTTTGCATTTGAGAACAAACGCTTTGAAGGTCCTCCAACTGGCGAGAGGATTGTAGAACGTCAGAAGAAGATTGCTGAGATCGAAGCGCAATACAAAGACTAGCATTGATGTTTTGAAAGTTCTGTAATATAAAAGCGGTATCTTAAAAAGATACCGCTTTTATATTTTCCCTGTAGGAATAGGATAAAATCCATACATGACCGCGCCTGACAAGATCAAGCAAAACCTGAATGAGTATCACACGCGCAAAAACGCCACAGGAGAAAAGAGTCCATGCAAAAGCAGGTCGAGTCAACAGATGGTCAGATCGATAAATTGGTATACATGTTATATTGTCTAAGTGATGAGGAGATCGGGTTTGTAGAAAGATAAGTCATTTAGACTTGATGGCGGGGTTCTATAGCTTTATGGAGTTGAACTGGCATGAATATCAGTATTGAATTAATTGCTACCCTGCTACTCATTGCTGTTATTGTGGTGATGGCAATGCGGCGGCTAAAAATTCCCTATACAGTTGGCTTAATGCTGACCGGTATTATTCTGGCAATATCGCCATTCCCATCTGATAATATAGAGATTACAAAGGATTTGATATTCACCATCTTCCTGCCGCCCCTTATTTATGAGGCCGCGATCTTTATCAAATGGCAGGAACTTCGCCGCGATTTGCCTGTCATCCTCACATTTGCAACCATGGGTGTGCTGCTCTCGGCGGGGATCACAGCGGCAGGAATGCACTACCTGGCTCAATGGGGATGGCAGAGCGCAATCCTCTTCGGGATTTTGATCGCCGCAACTGATCCCGTTTCAGTCATCGCCGCATTTAAGGAAGCAGGCGTGCGTGGACGATTGCGTTTGCTGATGGAAGCCGAAAGCCTGTTCAATGACAGCACAGCCGCAGTTGCCTTCAGTATTGCGCTTGCATTTGCAATGAATGAAAGCGTGACTATATTTGGCACTTTGCAGTCATTGGTCATCAGTGTTATTGGCGGAATCCTTTGCGGGTTACTGGTTGCGGGCGGTGTGTTATTGCTAGCTGGGCGTACTGATGATCATCTGGTGGAGATCACACTCACAACGGTAGCCGCTTACGGCTCTTTTCTGCTGGCAGAGCATTTTCACCTATCCGGTGTATTGGCTTCCCTTGTAGCAGGATTGATGACGGGCAACATTGGCTCGCTTGGCTCATTTACAGATAAAGGACGGGATGCGGTTGTATCTTTTTGGGAATTCATCGCGTTTGTTGTCAATTCTTTTATCTTCATGTTGATTGGTATCCGCGGAGCTTATCAGGATTTCACCAATTTGATCGTACCGATTGCCATTGCAATTGTCATTGTGCTGTTTGGTAGGGCGCTTGCCATCTACCCTTTATCTGTTTTGTTTTCACGTTCTGCGTTGCAAGTTAGTACCGGTCATCAGCATGTTTTATTTTGGGGAGGTTTGCGAGGAGCACTGGCCCTCGCGTTGGCGCTCGGGCTTCCACCTGAGATAGCCCAACGCGAAACAATCGTCACCGTCGCTTTTGGCGTTGTTGCCTTTTCCATAATTGCCCAAGGCTTGACGATGATACCGCTTCTACGCAAAATGAAAGAGATTCCAGAATGATGGAAGATAAATCGGAGGCGCAATGAAATATCTGCTCGGCATTGATCAAGGCACAACACAAACAACGGCAGTGATCGTCAACGAACTCGGTGAAATGGTGGAGAAGAATTCCGCGCAATTACCGGCGCGATTTCCGCAGGCGGGGTGGGTGGAGCAGGAGCCACTCGATATTGTCCGCACGGTGAAAGAGGCCTGTGCGCCGCTGTTGGATAAATATGACATATCCGCAGTGGGCTTTGACAACCAGGGCGAGACCTTTGTCGTTTGGGATAAAGACTCGGGCGAGCCTGTCACTCCCGCGATTGTGTGGCAGGATACGAGAGGCGAATCGGTCTGTAAAACGCTTGCTTCACAAATCGACCCAAACCTGCTTCGCCAAAAGACGGGACTCCTACTCGACAGCTATTTCTCCGCGCCAAAACTCAAGTGGGTGTTTGAAAATTATCCCGATATTCGCAAAAAAGCCCACGAAGGAAAACTCAAATTCGGTACCACAGAAACCTGGGTGATCTGGTCGCTGACAAATGGAAAGCTGCACGTCACCGACCCATCCACCGCTTCGCGCACGTTATTGTTTGACATGAATAAGTTTGAGTGGGACGATGATTTATTGAAATTATTTGATGTTCCGCGAAGCATGTTGCCCGAAGTCAAACCGTCAGCTGGGCATATCGGCGATGTTGATTTTGGCGCGCACGCGGGAAAACCACTTCCATTACATGCCTTACTGGTTGACCAGCAAGCCGCATTATTTGGTCAGGCGTGTTTCAACACAGGGGAAATGAAATGTTCATTCGGCACAGGCAGTTTTCTTTTGATGAATATCGGCGGCAAGCCGCAGCTCTCGAATAACGGGTTACTCACCACTGTTGGTTGGAATTTCAACGGGCACACAGCCTATGCTTTTGATGGCGGTATTTTTGTCACAGGTTCGGCTGTCCAATGGCTGCGGGACAATTTGAAATTCATCCCCGACTCTGCTGCAAGCCATGATGCCGCCAACAATTCCAAAGATGCAGGCGTAATTGTTGTTCCCGCCTTGCAGGGACTCGCCGCCCCCCACTGGCGGACGGATGTGCGCGGCGCGATGTTCGGCCTCAATCGCAGCACCAGTTCCGATGACATTGTCCGCGCCACACTGGATGGAATTGCCTGCCGAGTCTACGAAGTGGTCACGGCCATGTCGCAGGATTTGGGCACGCCTCCTCCCCACCTGAAAGTGGATGGCGGTCCTGCGGGCAATCCCTACCTGATGCAGATGATCGCCGACCTGCTGGAACTTGAAGTCCACGTCTCTTCTTCGGTGGAAGCCACCGCAATTGGAATTGCAAATCTCGCGGGCGTCTCTGCGTTAGGAACATCTTTCGATACACTGGCGGCAAATTGGAAAGCTGAAAAGATTTACACACCAAAAATGATGAAAGAGGAAAGAGGAAAGAAACTGGCGCAATGGAATAAGGCATTGGATGCGGTAAAGAAGTTTCATGAATAATTGACGACAGACGATGGACGACTTACCGTGGTCAGTTGTCTATCGTCCGTGTCCAGAAAGAAGCTATGACAACATACGACATCGCAATCATCGGGGCGGGAGCGGTTGGCTCTGCCATGGCACGGGAACTTTCGCGTTATCAGCTTAAAGTCGCTTTGGTAGAGGCGAATTCAGATGTAGGGATGGGGACATCCAAGGCGAGCACAGCCATCTGGCACACAGGGTTTGATGCCAAGCCAGGCACACTCGAAGCGGCATTGATGCGCCACAGTTACAAATTAATGGATACCTACCTGCGGGAAGCGAACATTGCTCATGAACGGCTCGGCGCGATTCTGATTGCATGGAATCAAGAACAACTGGATGCCCTGCCGTCCCTGTTGAAGAAGGCACATGAGAACGGCGTGATGGATGTACAAATCATTTCAACTGATGAAATCTACAAACGCGAGCCGCATATCAACAAAGGCGCGCTGGGCGGTCTGCTTGTGCCTGGCGAGGGAATCCTGTGTACCTTTTCTGTTCCGCTGGCATGTGCCTATCAGGCGGTGTTGAATGATGTGGATTTGTTTTTGAATTTTCAGGTGAATGGTATTCGACCACAGACGACGGACAATGGACCGTCATGGTCTATCGTCAATGGTCTATCATTAACAGATGAAACTATTCAAACCCGCTACATCGTCAACGCGGCGGGGTTGTTTTCAGACGAGGTCAATGCCCATTTTGGAAAGAGCAACTTCGGGGTCGTTCCGAGGCGCGGGCAGTTAATCATCTACGATAAGCTGGCGCGTCCGCTGGTTAATCATGTCCTGCTGCCTGTGCCAACCTCCATCACCAAAGGCGTGCTCATCAGCCCAACCGTGTATGGAAATATTTTGCTGGGGCCAACGGCTGAAGATTTACCCGACAAGACCGCCACTGAAACAACGGCAGAAGGCTTGAAGTTTTTGCTGGATAAGGGGCATGATATTTTGCCGCAACTGCTTGAGGAAGAAGTGACGGCCACCTATTCGGGTTTGCGCGCGGCGACGGAACATAGCGACTATCAAATTTCAATGGATGCGGCGCTTCGCTATTTGTGTTTGGCTGGGATTCGATCAACGGGCATTTCTGCCGCTATGGGCATTGCCGAATATGGCGTTGAACTGTTGCGCGATGCTGGGTTGGAATTGAAGATGAAAGATGAATTCAAATCGGTGAAGCTCCCGAGCATCGGGCAGGCGGATATTCGTCCGCACCAAAGCGCAGAGATGATTAAACAAAATGCTTCGTATGCCGAGATGGTTTGTCATTGCGAGCGGGTCTCGCGCGGCGAGTTGATGGATGCGCTGAAAGCGCCGATCCCTGCCACAAGTTTGGATGCGCTACGAAGACGCACCCGCGCCTCGCAGGGACGCTGCCAGGGATTTAATTGTCATGCGGCGCTGGAAAACCGTAGTAACGACTTCAGTCGTTATGCCAGCGCCAGTGAAAAAAAGGCGACTGAAGTCGCCACTACTTGCGATGTATTAATTATCGGCGCTGGCCCTGCGGGGCTTTCGGCGGCGATTGAATTGAAGAAGCAGGGAATCAAAAACATCCTCGTTGTAGACCGCGAACCCGAAGCGGGCGGAATGCCGCGCTTTTGTCATCACACTGGCTTTGGGCGCGAAGATCTGTGGCGCATGTGGTCGGGGCCGAAGTATGCGCAATATTATCGTGAGCTTGCAGACAAGTTGGATGTGGAAATACGGACATCCACGACGATTTTGGGATGGGTAAACTCAGCCACAGAGAAAAGAGAAAAAAAATTAGATTTCACTTCGCCAAATGGGCTTGGCACAGTGGAAGCGCAGTTCATATTACTGGCAACAGGTGTACGTGAGAGACCGCGCGCGGCACGGATGATTCCTGGCACACGTCCGCAGGGGATTTACACAACGGGTTCCTTGCAGCGATTTATTTATCAGGAAAAACTTCCCGTTGGCAAAAGAGCTGTCATTGTCGGCGCGGAGTTGGTGAGTCTTTCGGGGCTGATGACGTTGATAGGCGCAAAAGTCAAATGCGCGATGATGGTCACGGAAGAGGCGCGTCATCAAATTGAATTTCCATATATTGTGATGAAATGGGCAGTTGCGGATATTCTCACACGCACGCCAATCGCTACCAACGCTCGAGTATCGAATATCTTCGGGCGTAAACGCGTGGAAGGCATCGAACTCACCCATCAAAACGGCCAGACCGAACTTGTGGAATGTGACATGGTCATCTTTACGGGCAATTGGATTCCCGAACATGAACTGGCAAGGTTGGGCGGGTTGCAGATCAACCCAGTCACACGCGGGCCTGTGATCGATTCAAACTTCTGTTCATCGGTGAATGGTGTCTTTGTGGCAGGCAATCTTTTGCGTGGCGTGGAAACCGCAGATCATTGTGCGCTGGAAGGAAAGCGGGCGGCACAGTCCATTGCAAATTTTATAAAAGAAGGCGGTCAAAATGGCAGATGAATTACTCGACGTGGTAAATGATGAAGATATCGTGATCGGTCAGGAGCTGCGATCCACTGTCCACCAAAAGGGATTACAGCATCGCGGCGTGCATGTCTTCTTATTTTCAGAGGATGGGAAAATGCTCATCCAAAAACGAAGCGCAGACCGCGCCTCTTCCCCGTCCATGCTGGATTGCTCGATCTCGGAGCATGTCCAAGCTGGGGAAAGCTACTTCGAGGCGGCGATGCGCGGGATGAAGGAAGAGATGGGCGTGATGGGAATCGAGGTCAAACCGCTTGGGAAGATCAAAATGGAATATGGGCCGAACGACAATGAGATCAGCAGGATATATGAAGGCAGGGTAAAGCCTGAACAAGTCCGCTTTGATCCTGTTGAGATTTCGGAAGTCAAGTACATGAGTTTGGAAGAGATCAAGGAGGGGATCACGAATGAAAAGGGGATGTTCTGCGGCTGGTTTGTGGAGATCATGAATTGGTATTTGGGCCAGCCAGCGAATTTGATTGCGCTGGATGCGGAAAATAGTCCGCTTTAGCGGGGTTTGTAGAAGCAGCGCAGGGGTGAACACCGTACCCTTCAGGGTATCCCTGTGCGGGGTAACAGTGGAGAAAATGTCAAATGGATGAGAGGCAGGCGTCAGATTGGGAACGAGGTGGGGTTTTCGTCAATCTGAAACTTCCTGAGTTTGTGGGCGTATATCCTGATTGAATAGTTATTTCAAAGGAGAACCTCATGAAACCAATCAATAAAATTCTTTCTGTTTTTTCCCTGCTTGCCCTGCTTACAATGACCATCACATCCTCCGCTCTAGCCTTCGATGGCCGCGGCGGAGAGACGGTTGTGATCGAAGCGGATGAAGTTATTGAAGATGATGTTTATGTTGGCGCAACGAATTTCACCCTGGAAGGCACCATCAAAGGTGACTTAATCATATCCGCTGAAACCATCGTGATCAACGGGACTGTCGAAGGCGATCTGCTCGCAATGGGACAAAGTGTTGTAATCAATGGCACGGTCACCGATGATGTGCGCATTGCGGGCGCGGCTTTACAGCTCGGTGAAGAAGCCAGCATCAACGGCGATCTGCTGGGCGGAGCCGCAAGCCTTGAAGCGAAAAAGGGGAGCGTTGTGAAAGGCGACTTCCTTTTTGGCGGCGCGCAGGCCTTGCTCTCTGGTGAAGTTGGCGGCGACGCCATGTTTGGCGCTGGCTCAGTTGAATTGCGCGGACAAATCGGCGGCAATGTAACCGCTGAAGTTGCTGATGCAGAAGATGCAGGCGCTCCCGCTTCCTCTTACATGTGGCAGACGGGTATCCCAGTCCCAAACGTGGAGCCTGGCTTCACCATCAACGAGGAGGCAAAGATCGAAGGCAGCCTGATTTACACCCAAACAAAAGATATTCAAATTCCTGATGGCACAGTAGCTGGCAAGGTTACCCGCAAAGAGCCTGCTGCCGATGTCAATGTTCAATACAAAGAACCAACTGCGGGACAAAAAATTGCAACCTGGTCGTTCGACCTGCTTCGTACCATCGTCACTCTCGTTCTGTTCGGCTTACTGCTGGGTTGGCTGGCCCCTAATTTTCTGAAGTCAGTTATGGATAAATTACAAACCACTCCCGCCGCAAGCCTGGGATGGGGCATGATTTCCTACGCAGCCTTCTTCTTCACCCTTCTGGTAATTTTGACGGCAATGATTGTCGGTGGCGTGGTATTTGGAGCGCTTACCCTTGGAGGCGTGAGCGGAGCCATTGTGTGGCTCGGCATTCTGGCTATCTTCGCCCTGATTGTTGCTTTCGTGCTGGTCACCGCTTTCGTCACCAAGATCGTGGTGGCATGGCTGGGCGGAAAGTGGATCGTTAGCCGCTTCAACCCTGCGCTGGCAGATCATAAATTTTGGCCCCTGCTCGTTGGCGTGACCATCATTGCCCTGCTGACAGCTCTGCCATTCGCAGGCTGGATTCTGGGCCTGGCTGTCATGTTCCTCGGCCTCGGCGCGTTGTGGATTTGGGGACGCGAACTCTGGCAGGCGCGCAAGGCTGCGTAAAAAATTAAAACAAATAGGAGTTATGCAGTTGAACTGTGTAACTCAAAACAAAAAAGGACAGACCGTGAAGCCTGTCCTTTTTTGTTTTGGTAAAACTACGGGCAATCTTTGAGATAGGTAACCAATCTCTCGATCTTCTGGGTTCGGTCAACCACGCCGCCGCCTTTGTTGATGCCGATGAATTGGAAATCGATCCAGGCTTTATCGAGGCGCAAGTTGGGGTTCACGTCCAAACCTGTGAAGACGAGGGAGAAGTTGCCATTCTTGTCGCTCACCATCTCACCGACATTCTGCCATTCCGATGGATACAGGCCGGCGGGATTATCGATCACCCGATAATACATGACCGCATCCACGATCTCGGGCAGGTTGGCTGTGATGTTAATGGTGATCTCGCGCGGGTAACATCGCATGGAGAACAGATCGCTCGAGAAGGTGATGTTGGTGAACACACCCTTACCCAAATTATTATCCACTGCAACGGGCACAAGGTCGGAGGAACCTGAAGTTGTGGAAGTATCAAGCGTTGGCAAAACCTCAGTCGGCGGAGGAGCCAGGGTGGGCACCAGCGTTTCCGTTGGAGCCAACGTTGGAATTTCGGTCGGGGCCTGGGTGGGCAATGGAATTGCAGTTGGCGGAACAACTTCAGTCGGCGCGATAACCGTCACAAGCACAGTTGCAATAATCGGGGTTGGCAGTTCCTGTTGAACAGGCTGCACCACTCCACATGCTGCCAGCAATAACGCCAGCGAAATAAATAAAATTTTTCTCATTTCTACTCCTTTTCTGTTTAAGATTTTAAGCCATAGACCACCGCAACTCGTTGACCCGTTCGGGCTATTTATCCAGAATTTTCTTTTCATTTCTGCAAAGATTAGACTTTATCAGTAATTAGAAAAAACGTCCCGAAGGCTGCCGTCAGGGGTTTAAATTTCTCGAAAAAAACCTCACCGCACTAGCGCGCGGCGCAAGTGTCGGGACGGTGCCTGTGTGTTATTTCCGATAAAGTCTATTGTCTATCGCTGCCTCAAAAAAACTCTATTCGTTTTCGACAATTCTTATCAGGTATAATCTGCGCCATGTTAACCCCTGAACAGGTCGAATTAAAACTCGATCGCATTCTTTTAAAAGTACAAAAACCAGGCCGCTACGTGGGCGGGGAACTCAACTCCATCCGCAAAGAGTGGGATAAGACGCAAACCAAAGTGGCTTTCGTTTTCCCAGATATTTATGATATCGGCGTTTCAAACGTTGGCTTGAAAATTCTTTACGACCAGATCAACCAGCGTGAGGATGCGCTGGCAGAGCGTGCCTACGCGCCCTGGCTGGATATGGAAGAGTTGATGCGCGAGCATGGGATTCCGCTCTACGCGCTCGAATCAAAACGCCCCCTGGCCTGCTTCGACCTAATCGGCTTTACCCTCCCCTACGAGACTCTCTACACCAACGCCCTCAACATTCTCGACCTCGCAGGCATTCCCCTCCGCTCAGCAGACCGTGACGAATCTCACCCGATCATCATCGCCGGCGGACACTCGGCCACCAACCCAGAGCCGATGCACGCCTTCATTGACGCGTTCGCAATTGGCGAGGGTGAGGAAGTCATTCACGATATTGTCAATATTGTTCAAAAGTTTAAAGGTTCGCAAGTTGACAAGTTAGAACCTTCCAACCTGCCAACTTTCAAACGTGAAGACTTATTGATTGCGCTCGCACAGATTCCCGGCGTATATGTTCCCAGCCTCTACGAAACCACATACATGGATGATGGAACTGTGGCTTATACCGAACCAATCATCCCTGACGCGCCCAAGACCGTGAACAAGCGCATTGTGGCAAAACTGCCCCCGCCGCCGACAAAGTTCATTGTGCCAAATATCGAAGTCATCCACAACCGCGTCTCTGTGGAGATTATGCGGGGATGCACCCGAGGATGTAGATTCTGTCAGGCGGGTATGATCACCCGTCCCGTACGGGAAAGAAGCGTGCAGGAAGTGGTGGACGCAGCCGATGACGCGATCCGCTCTTCAGGGTTTGAAGAACTCGCATTGATGTCGCTCTCCTCCTCCGATTACACCTACATCAACGACCTGGTGGATGCGATCAGCAAACGCTTTGAAGGCCGCAAGTTGACCGTCAACCTGCCATCCCTGCGCATCGAATCTGTTTCAGTGGATTTGATGGAAAAGCTTAAACAACATCGCTCCGGTGGATTCACCCTCGCGCCTGAAGCCGCCAGTGAACGGATGCGCCGTATCATCAATAAATTCATTCCCGATGAAGAAATCATCAATACCACGCGCGAGATTTACAGCCGCGGCTGGACGACGATCAAGCTGTATTTTATGATCGGGCATCCCAGCGAAACGCTGGAAGATGTACAAGCCATTGTGGACCTGTGCAAACGCGTGATCGAAGAGGGGCGCAAAGTGGCAGGCTGGAAAGTGAAACTGCACGCGGGCGTCAGCACCTTTGTGCCGAAGCCGCAAACTCCTTTCCAATGGGTGGCTTGCGATACCAGAGATAACATTCTTGAAAAGCAAGCCTTGCTAAAACGCCAGCTCTTAAAGGATAAGAGCATCAAGCTAAGTTGGACAAAACCCGAAGATTCCTTGTTGGAGGCCTGGCTTTCACGCGGTGATCGCAGGATGTCTGAAGTGATTTACAGCGCGTGGAAGAATGGCGCGAAATTCGATGCCTGGGATGAGGGCAAAAAACAGGAAGCCTGGCTGCCCGCTTTTGAAGAGCACGGCCTGGATCCTGCTTTTTACACCCACCGCCAGCGCCGCACCGATGAAGTATTTCCGTGGGAACACATCACCGCCGCGGTACGAAAGAATTTTCTCTTCCAGGATTTCCGCATGTCGCTCGAAGGCCAGATCCGCGTGGACTGCCGATTGAACTGCTTTGCCTGCGGCATCCTGCCGACTTTTGCAAACTTGCGCCGCGAGAACCCCGGCGAGGGTTGGAAATGCCCGGATGTGAAAAGCCCTGCCCATAAAATTGATATTGAACTTCCCGTGGTGGGAGATTAATCTCCTTTAGTTAAATGGGCTCTTTGGGATTAAGTGGGGTTAGGGGCACATTCGACCAGAATGCGCAAGCGA
>CAKKRM010000111.1 GCA_919902735.1 Anaerolineales bacterium
CTCCCGTTTATAAAAGCGCAATTTATGACCGTGACGGGTATAATCCGATTCATGCCTCGTAAAAAAATAACCGACATTGCAATTTATATTTTATTGATCATTGTATTTCTTGCGCCGCGCCTGCCAAAGATCGGCTCGTTCGTTACTCTCGACGAGCCTTCGTGGTTGAGCCAGGGCGCGAATTTTTATTATGCGCTCGGGCAGAGGGAATTCGAGAATACGGTCTATGAATACCAGCCCGCCGTAACGACGATGTGGATCATCAGCGCTGCCATGCTGATTTATTTCCCCGAATATCGCGGCTTCGGACAGGGCTATCTCGATTACGAAAAAGGGCGGCTCGACCCGTTTATGATTGAGCATGGGTACGAACCGCTTCAATTGCTGGCGTATTCAAGACTTATTCAAGTATTTGTGATTCTTATTCTCTTTCTTTTATTTTATTTTTTACTCCAACGCTTTCTTCCGAAATTAAGCGCTGCATTTGCTGTGGCGTTTGTATCTTTTGATCCCTATTATTTGGGGTTGACGCGCATGCTCACACATGAAGCAATGGTTTCGCTGTTTGTGTTGGTTTCCCTGCTGGCTCTTGCAGTGTATCTATTAAAGGATCGCAGGTTTCTTTTTCTTTTGATCTCTGGTGTAGCTGCCGGATTGGCTCAATTAACAAAATCATCTGCCATTGCCATGCTGGCGGGTGTGGGGATTTTATTACTGGCACAAATGATTCAAGAAAGACAACAGGGATGGGGCAGGGCGCTCCTGAATGTTGTGAAACCCTTTGCGCTTTGGTTTGCGATTTTGGCAGTTACTTATTTTGCTTTCTGGCCTGGCATGTGGGTTGCGCCTGGCAAAATGCTGTATGAAGTGTATGGCAATGCCTTTAGTTATGCGTTTCAGGGCGCGCGCCTCAAAGTCACTGAAGATTTGGATGTCTCACGTTTCAGCTTGATCACTGCCCCTGCAAAAATTTGGGAAGTTGCAAGAGTTTTGTTTTACAGAACGACTCCCTTCACATGGCTCGGTGTTCTTTTTGGATTTGCCCTGCCGTTCACTATTAACCGTGAGTTGGTTCGCCAAAACAGGCTTTTGTTTACGCTGCTGCTGACGAACGCTCTTGCATTTGTCCTCCTCATCGGCATTGCCCAGGGACGAAATTCCCCACATTACATTCTGACCAGCTACGTTTCATTGAATCTGCTGGCTGGGTTGGGATGGGTTTATGCCTTTGAGTGGCTTGCATCCCGTCTGTCTGCCAGACAAACCCAAATGCAATACGCAGGCCTGATTCTGGTCTTGCTTCTGCAAGTATGGAGTGCGGTATCGTTCTTCCCATATTATTTTACGTATCGCAATCCCATTCTTCAGTCCGCTGGCTGGTATGCTGAATATCCTCAAAAGCCTTACGGAGAAGCTTTGGAGATTGCCGCGGAATATATGGCGAAACTGCCTGACGCTGCGAATTCAACTGCGCTGGTGTATTACAGCCGTGGATGTTTTTCGTATTATTACCCTGGCACGTCGGTCAGTTTTCGTCCCTACTATGTGGATGGACAGCATGAAGCCGACTTGTTGAGCAACATCCATTCTGCAGATTATTTGGTGGTGTATTACGCCAATCAGGTTCAATTGGATAAATATGATAAGTACCTTGCCATCCTTTCCACAGTGAAGCCTTTCCATGTGATCTGGATGGATGGCTATGAATATGTACGAATTTATAAAGTGGACTCCCTTCCACCCGGGATTTTTGAAGCGCTGAAAAATTTATGAAAAATATCATGTCTCAGGCAAATTCCAGCAGGTTGTGGCATATCCTTCTCCTGCTTGTGTTGATCGTACCCTCATGGGTGATAAACATTGCCAGGGTGGTTAATGTTGATGAGCCGCGCTGGGTGATCCGCGGGGCGAATTATTATTATGCACTCACTCATGGAGATTTTGAAAATACCTTGTATGAATACCATCCTGGGGTAACGAACATGTGGATCGTTGCCACAGCCATGCATTTCTATTTCCCTGAATATCGCGGCATGGGGCAGGGATATTTTGACCCCCTCAAACCAAAATTCGAAGAATTTATGCGGCAGAATGGCAAGGAAGCCATCGATCTTGTCCATAACAGCAGGCTAATTCAAGCTGGCGTGCTGGCAGTTCTCGCTGTAACAGGGTTCCTGCTCCTGCAATTGCTGGTAGGAGAAAATGCGGCCTTCCTTTCTATTGCTTTGGCTACCATTGCGCCCTTCTATCTTGGGCATTCCCGTTTGCTCAATCTTGAAGGCATGTTGTCACTGTTCGTGCTTTTGTCCTTCCTTGGAATGCAGGTTTACCTAAACAAAGAGCGGAAGTTGATTTATCTGCTTCTATCTGGCGCAGCGTTTGGATTGGCGCAGTTATCCAAATCCTCTTCCATTGTAGTCTTGGGACTCGTAGGGTTGACGCTCTTTGTGGGTTTATTTAAGAAAAACGAAAAAACTTTCAGCTCAACGTTTTGGGATGCAGTTCGGGTATTCATGATCTGGTTCGGAACGGCGGCGTTGGTGTATTTCGCCCTATGGCCGGGGATGTGGGTTGCGCCCGGGAAAATGCTCTCAGGGGTATACGGAAATGCTTTTAGCTATGCTTTTCAAGGCGCGCGCCTCGATGTGACCGAGCAATTGGAGCCTTCGAGTTTCAGCTTGATTACGAGTTTTGACGGAGTCGCTCAATTTTTCCAGAGCTGGGCTTCTTCATCCACACCTGTTACCTGGCTTGGCTTGATATTTGCTGCATTTGCCTTTTTCTCGAAGAATAAAGAACGTTTGCCTGCTCCAATAAAATCCACGCTTGTTTATTTAGGCTTGTTGGGCGGGTTGTTTATCATCATGTTTGGCTTGGCGCAAGGACGTGACTCGCAGCACTACATTCTCAGCAGCTATGTCGCTTTCGATGTGATGGCGGGGATTGGCTGGTGGCAGGCATGGGCATGGATGCAAAATCGATGGGCTGGGTTAAACCGCGCACATGCAACCGTTACGATATTTATCATTTTGATAGTTGCGCAAATTGGTTTTGGTCTGCCTTATGCGCCTTATTACTTTAATTATAAGAGTCCATTTGCCAGCCTGCCCGCCACGTATGGATATGGCGAAGGATATGCCGAGGCAGCGGATTACCTGGCGCAAAAACCGAATGCGCAGGAGATTCGCGCCTACGTCTATAACGGGATGGGCACGTTTTCCTTCTTCTTCCCCGGCGAAACCCTGGTGTTCAAGCGGATTTATCTGATCGAAGAGGATTACACATCCATTGCCGATGAAATACGGAAATCCGATTATCTGGTGCTTTACCCGATCGTGCGAAAAAAACAACCTGAAACGGAAAAGGTTCTAACAGCATTACAGGGCGCCACGCCTGAAAAAACCATTTTTATCAATGGTTTGGAATATATCCTTATTTATAAAACCACCGATATACCCGAAAGCGTTTACGAGCAGATCGTTCGATAACTTGATTACTGACCTTACGCGGTTCAATCCCGAAGGGATGATATTGATTTTACGAACTAGGCCACCCCTTCGGGGTCATAAGAATTTTTGCGTAAGGTGAGTTAATTATCGAATACCGCTGTCATACACAACGATGAGTTGGGTTATCTGGTCAGGTAGAACTGTAAAATTTTGCTCGCCCGCGTAGGGGAGTGAGCCTTGCGGGCTTTCGGGGCGCAGAACGTAATCACCAGGCGGGAGGTTGACGAGGTGCGTTCCATCTTCATCCGTTTCAAATTGCAGGATTTCCTTCCCGCCCATGTTGAGGACGGTCAGGGTGGCCTGATAAGGCTGGTCGGGGCATTCCACTCCCACTTGTACAACCGGGCACATCGGGCCAACAAATACTTGAACTTCAATACCGCTTGTCAACGGTTCATTCCCCTGCCCACATGCGGCGAGGATAAGCGCAAAAAGTAAGAGCAGTTTTTTTGACATGGTTTTATCTCCTTGTTATTCAGTGACCTTACGCACGGAAGAACTCTTTGCCGAAAATTTTAACGCCAAGCCGCAAAGACGCGAAGTTTTATTTCCCTTTGGGCCTTCGCGTCTTTGCGTTAGATGTTTTGGGCAAGTATCCCACCCTGCAGAGCGGACTGCGTAAGGTGAGTTATTCACTCACAATCGTACCGCAAGATTTATCTTGCGAGTAAGACCGGCTTCAAAATTCCATCAGGGAGGGGATGTACGAGAATAACAGAAGCAGGCCAGCGTTAAATAATGAGGCGGGTTAGTCTATGGACTCGACAGCCCGCCGCACATCCCGCTGTGACGATCAGATCGTAATCCGTGTTAGACTCGAAAATGCAGATCCTGCACGGCATCGAAGCCTTCCGCGAACGGCAATAGATTGCAGTCGACCCTGCCATCGCAGGCAAATTGCTTAATCAAGTGGCAGTTACCCAAACGACTGACCCACAGGGCATAATCGTTACTACGTTATCATGAATGATTAAGAGGTAACCATGACCGTCAAACACACAAACGAAGTCGAAGCCAAAAACGTGTCCGCAGGGAAAGACACGACCATTCAAGTGTTGATCTCTTCACAAGAAGGACCCAATTTCGCCCTGCGGAAATTCTCCATGCTGCCCGGCGGCGGGATGCCCCGTCACACCAACGAAGTGGAGCACGAGCAATACGTTCTGCGCGGACATGCCAAAATTGGAATTGGCGAAGAATCCTATGAAGTCAACGCAGGCGACGTGGTCTTCATCCCCGCTGGCGAAATCCATTTTTATGAAAACATCGGCCAAGAGCCGTTTGAATTCTTATGCATTGTCCCCAACAAAGAAGATAAGATCACAATTGTGGATGAAGCGAATTGCTAGCCACTGTTCACTGAATCACAATGGCGCTTTCGCCGCCATCCCTGCATTGCGCGGATATTTCGGCGGCGTGGCAGCGACCTTGTCCACGAGGATGAGGAAGCGGTCATCGGCAACGCCAGGCAAATTGACGGGGATCAACTGACGTAATTTCCCGCCCAATAATTTCATCGCCTTTTCAGCGGACTGTGCTTCGGCAGGTCCGCTTTCACCTTTTTGGGCGAGCATCAACCCACCGATCTTCACGAACGGAAGCAGGTACTCGCTCAGGATATTGAGATTTGCCACGGCGCGCGCCACGGCGTAATCAAAGGTTTCGCGGTATTTAGCTTTCTGTCCCAAGTCTTCTGCGCGGGCGTGAATCACCTCCACACCTTCCAAACCAAGCTTGCTAATAATATGCTGGCAGAACATGGCTTTCTTTCCCACCGATTCCACGAGAGTCACGTGCATGGTGGGGTAAATTATTTTCAAGGCAAGGCCCGGGAACCCCGCGCCAGTCCCAACGTCCACGAGGCGAAGCGGGGGCATTCCCTTCCACGCCAGCACACAGGAATATGAATCCAGAAAATGTTTGGTGCGGATCGACTCCACATCCCGAATGGCGGTCAGGTTGAATTTCTGATTCCACTCGATCAACTCTTTCTCGTAGTGGATGAGTCCCATCACCTGCCGCGCCGTCAGATGGACGTTGAACAGCGTGCGCGCGTCGTTGATTAATGAATCCATTGGGTGATTATAAAGCAAATGC
>CAKKRM010000112.1 GCA_919902735.1 Anaerolineales bacterium
CTTGGCCTGGCCCTCTACTTCATCCACAGGTTCAGGGCTTTGGATGGAAAATAATAGATTTATCTGAACCAAGGTGACAGTCACTGAAGTGACTGTCACCTTGGTTCATGGGGATGAATACCCCACGCAAGGCTTTTCAAAATTGCACTATACTAGCCCTGCATGAAACGACGCCTCAGAACAATCCTGATTTTTACCCTGGCAGTCATCCTATCCGCCTGCGTTTCCAGTACGCCAACAACCGCGCCGCAGCCTCAATTCACCGCGCCTCCCCCGCAGCCCTCCCAGCCCGCCACCCCCAACTTCAACCGCTCCATTCGCTTCGAACACATCAGCCTCGAACAGGGCCTCTCGCAAAGCGTCATCAACGTTATCTTTCAAGACAGCAAAGGCTTTCTCTGGTTCGGCACAGAGGATGGATTAAACCGATACGACGGCTACAGCTTCAAAGTCTACAAACCGGAAGCGGAAAACGAAACCACCCTCAGCAACCGCTGGATCACATCCATCGTCGAAGACCAGGAAGGATACATCTGGATCGGCACCCGTCAGGGCGGATTGAACCGCTTCGACCCCCGCTCGGGCCTGTTCGCCGTTTTCAAGCATGATCCAGCCGACGACAACTCCCTGAGCAACAATCGTGTCAACGCCCTCTTTATGGACAAAAACAACACCCTCTGGGTCGGCACCGACTCAGACCTCGACCGCCTCGACACGGCAGGCAAAACCTTCATCCACTACCTCGGCGACGAAGACGGCCTGGAAAACCCCATCACCGCCCTCTTCCAGGATTCAACAAGCCTGCTATGGATCGGCGTACGAGACAACGGCTTATATCAACTGGACGAAAACACAAACTCGATCAAAGCCTTCACCACAAGCGACAATATCAACTCGCTCAGTGACAATAACGTCACCTCCATCATCGAAGATTTCGACGGCAATTTGTGGGTTGCCACCCAAAACGGCCTGAACCGCTTCAAGCCAAACACACAATCGTTTGCCCGTTATTTCAACAACCCAGAAGACCCCGAAAGCATATCCAACGATGCCCTGAAACATTTGTTTATTGATCACAACGGCGTGCTGTGGATAGCCGCCAACAACGGACTGGATATTTACAACGCCCAGCTCAACCAGTTTATTCATTACCGCCACGAGCCAGCCAACCCCGGCAGCGTCAGCAATAACCTCATCCTCTCCATCTTTGAAGACCGCGGCAACGTCATGTGGATCGGCACAAACGGCGGCGGCCTGAACAAATACAACCGCAGGCAGGATGAATTCGCATACTATCGAGGCGACCTCTCCAACCCCAACAGCCTGAGCGGGAACCTCATCTCTGCTATTTTTGTCGAACCCAACAGCACCGTCTGGATCGGCACCCTCGACAGCGGCCTCAACCGCTTCAGCCCATCCACAGGTGAATTCAAACAATTCCATCACGACCCTTCCAACCCAGCCAGCCTGAGCAGTGACCAAATCTACTGCCTTCTCGTAGATCGGCACGGCGCGCTCTGGGTTGGCACATCGAATGCGCTCAACCTCTTCGACCCCAACACAGGCATCGCCAAACGCTTTGAACCGCTTGAAGATGGCAACAGCCTTTCAGGGCTGCCCGTCTACGCCATTTATGAAGACCGCAGCGGGAATATCTGGCTCGGCACAAGCGAAGGCCTCGATCTATTCAACCCCGTTGCGGAAACCTTCACCAATTTCAAGCACAATCCCCAGGATCCAAACAGCCTGAGCGACTCGCAGGTTGTTGCAATCAAAGAAGACCTGCAAGGCAATCTCTGGGTTGGCACATTGGATGGCGGGTTGAACCGCCTGCAATACAATGAAAATATTTTTATTCGATATCAAAATCGCCGCGGCGACCCAAAAAGCCTCGGCAACGACTCCATCGTGTCCATTTATGAAAGCAAGAACGGCACATTATGGATCGGCACCGCAGGCGGAGGGTTGAACCGCTACGACCTGAAAACAGACTCGTTTACATCGTTTACCGAAAAAGACGGCCTGCCCAACAACATCATCAACGGCATCCTCGAAGACCGCGAGAACAATCTATGGCTCAGCACCAATTATGGGCTGTCCCGCTTCAATCCATTTATCAATACATTCCGCAACTACACCCTCAGCGACGGGCTGCAAAGCAACGAATTCAATTCCAACGCGCATGCCGTCACCATCCACGGAGAAATGTATTTCGGCGGCATCAACGGGCTGAATTTTTTCAACCCGCTTTCCCTTTCAACAGATACCTACGTGCCTCCCATTGTCCTCACCTCCCTCACCCGAAACGGCGAACCCATACGCACCGACGTGCGTGTGGAATCGCTGCAGGAACTTACCCTGCAATGGCCCGATAACTCATTCGAATTTGAGTTTGCCGCGCTTTCGTACAGCCAGCCGAACAAAAACCAATACGCCTACATGCTCGAAAAC
The DNA here is from genome assembly GCA_919902735.1 of Anaerolineales bacterium. Taxonomy (GTDB): domain Bacteria; phylum Chloroflexota; class Anaerolineae; order Anaerolineales; family Villigracilaceae; genus Villigracilis. The sequence goes on from CAKKRM010000112.1 coordinate 2,452, forward strand.
TTTGACGGCAGTTGGAACGAAATTGGCGTAAAACACGGCAGCCGCTACACCAACCTGCCCGGCGGAACCTACACCCTGAAACTACGCGGTTCAAATAGCGACGGCATCTGGAATGAAGCCGGGCGTTCCATAAAGATCACCGTCATTCCCCCGTTTTGGGGAACCTGGTGGTTTCGGGCGGCATCCGTGTTATTGCTTGGCGCCCTCATTGCAACAGGCTACCGCTGGCGGGTAAAAGCCGTTGAAAGCCGCAACCGCCAGTTGGAGAGCCTCGTTCAAAGAAGAACATCAGACCTCGAAAAGCGCACTCGCGATATCGAAGCCTTGTACGAAGCGGATGAACGCATCATCCGCAACGTCACCCTCAACCAGGTCTTCCAAACCCTGGTGGACGTGTCCATCTCCGTGCTCAAAGCAGATCGCAGCGTGGTCTTCGTATGGAACGAGGAAAAGAAAAAAATACTGCCGCGCGTCAGCCGTGGATTTCAACCTGAGACCCTCTACGCGCTCAACTTTGAAGACGGCGAAGGCATGTTGGGTCACGCCATGTCCACGGGTGAATCCGTCATCATATCCGACCTGAAATTAGGCGCCCTGCGCGGCGACCTTCAAACCGTCATTCGCAATGAAGGCATTCAGTCCTACGCTCATTTCCCCATTGTGGTGGATGGAAAAGTAGTCGCAATTTTCAACGTAGCCTACACCCGCCCCAACGCGCTCCACGAAGACTCCATCCGCCTTTTCACCGCCCTGGTAAACCGCGCATCCCTCGCGATTGCGAACATGGAATTATTCGAGCAGACCAAAGACCTGGCGGTGATGGAGGAACGCAACCGCCTCGCCCGTGACCTGCATGATAGCGCCAAACAAAAGGCATTCGCCGCCCTCGCACAGTTGGGCACGGCCAATGGCATCATCAAGACCAGGCCCGACGAAGTATTCTCCCACTTGAGCGAAGCGGAAACGCTTGTCTATGAAGTGATCCAGGAGTTGACCTTCCTCATTCAGGAGATTTACCCGATTGCCCTGCAGGAAAAGGGACTGCCGACCACATTGCGGGAATATGTCTTCGAGTGGGAAAATCGCAACAACGCAGTGATCAGCCTCACGGTCCAGAATGAGCGGGCGCTGCCGCTGGAGATGGAACAGGCCGTGTATCGTTTCATTCAGGAGGCGCTGGCCAATGTCTCCCGTCACAGCAAGGCAGGCCAGGTGGAGGTTTCATTGATATATAATCCAGAGTCGCTGCAGGTCGTCGTTTCAGATGACGGCCACGGTTTCGATATGAACCAAAAAGCAAAGGGCATGGGATTCCGTTCGATGCGTGAACGGATCAGCAGTATTCGCGGAACGGTTCAAATTCAAAGCGCGCCCGGGCAGGGCACGCGCCTGATCGCACAATTACCGATCAAGAGTTAATGGCAGGAGTTTACTTTTTATGAAACATCATCGTACAACCATATTGATTGCGGACGATCACGAAGTAGTGCGAAACGGGATTCGTTCCTACCTGGAGACAATCCCCGATTTCCAGGTGGTTGGGGAATCATCCTCAGGCGAAGAGACGTTGAACATGGTTTCCGAGTTGATCCCCGATATCGTGCTGCTGGATCTGATTATGCCTGGCATGGACGGTATCGAAACCACGCGGCGGGTCAAGCAGGTCAGTCCGCGCTCACAGGTGGTGGTGCTGACTTCGTATCATGAGGATGTGCATATCTTCCCCGCCCTGAAAGCAGGCGCAATTTCCTACATTCTGAAAGATATGAAAATGGAAAAACTGGCGGAGGTTCTGCACCGCGCGGTTCAAGGGGAGGTCACTTTGCACCCGCGGGTTGCCGCCCGTGTTTTACAAAACATTCGCGGCGAAAGCAGCGGAGAGCAGCCGCTGTTTACGGAGTTGACCGACCGCGAAACCGATGTGTTGAAATTGATCGCCGCCGGGCTCACCAACAGCCAGATCGCTGAAAAACTGGTCATCAGTGAAAATACGGTAAAGGGACACGTGAGCAACATCCTCAGCAAACTTCATCTTGCAGACCGCACGCAAGTGGCGGTGTATGCCTGGCAGCAGGGCATTGTGAACAGGAATAATACGTTGAAGGATTAAGCGAAGTTTGAAACATATTAACTGATGTTACGCACCGTCCCGACACTGGCGCCGCGCGCCAGTGCGGTGAGGTTTGGGCTACAAACCAGCTTGATTTACGAGAACCTTCGGGACGTTTCGCGTAAGATGACATATTAAATCAAAAAGGACACTGCCGCGGGAGACAGTGTCCTTTTGTTTTTGAACCAGCTTCCTTATTGACCCATCTCCGCCAGAGCGGCTTCGATTTGCTGTTGGAAGACCTCAAAGGGCTGTGCGCCTTCGATCATTGCGGTTTTTTCCTCTCCATTTACGGTGTACGTGATAATGAATGAAGGAGTGCCTGTCACGCCTGCTTCAAGCGCCGCTTTACCGTCTTGAAATACCAGATCGTCGTATTTGTTGGTGGAATAACATTCATTAAACAAGGCCATATCCAGCCCGGTTTTGTCAGCAATGTCGCTCAACCTGCGATCTGTAAAGGAACCCGCGTCTTCACCCAAAACATTGGCAAAGATCATATCGTGCATTTCCCAGTACATATTCTGGTCGCCTGCGCAATATGCGGCCTTGGCGGCATCTTCTGATTCGGTTTTTCCACCTCGTATATTATCGCTTACCCAGTTACCCGTTGAACGGTAGGTGAAATAAACCTTTCCTGTGGCGATATAAGCCTCAACCAACAACGGCTCCGTGTTTTTATAAAAACGTTCACAGAACGGGCATTGATAATCGGAAAATTCCACAATTTTAATTGGCGCGTCAGGGTCGCCCATTTGGTTTGCCTCTGCCTGTGGACGGGCATTGGGTTCAATGGTTGTAATCCCGGAAATCGGCTTGAAATTGGGCCAAATAATGAGAAAGGCAAAAGCCAGTGCGCCGATGGAAATCAAACCGATTCCCAAAAGGCGCGAACGCTGTTCCTTGCGCCTGATCTGTTCCTTGCGTGCCTGCCGCTTGCTGATTTCTTTATCTTTGTTGGTCATACTAACTCCTGTCTGTAAGGTGATCGACTTTAAATTGTCCCATGTGAAAATGGATTTGTCCAGTAATGGGTTAATACCTTCTTAATTTCATTCGCGCAAACGCGCGTCCATCCAAAGGGTTATGGTTTTGAATACTTCAGCCTGCTCCGGTTCATTATGAAGTTCATGGTAGGCGCCTTCCCACAATACCAGGGTACACTTTTCCTTCAAGGGTGCGGCAAATTCCGTGCTGCTGGATGGGAATGCAATTGCATCTGCCTTGCCGTGCAGCAGCAGTAAGGGCATGGAAAACTCACCCGCATGTTCCAGAGTCCACTTTGTAACGCCGAGCATGATCTTTCCAAACCCGAGGGAGATTTTGTCATGCACAAGCGGGTCGTTGATATACGCCTGCACTACCTTCTCATTACGGGAAATGCTTTTTGTATCCAGGCCGCTCACGATAATAACATTGGGTATAAGCGAACCCAGCGCTTTTGCCATCATTACTTTTATCTTTTGTAGTTCCACAGAAGTATGTAAAGCAGAACTGGTGGCGACGACTCCCTTAACATTCGGCTTGCGAAGTAAACCATAATGCAAAACCTGAACGCCGCCGATACTATGTCCATATAAAAAGAGCGGCAGGCCCGGGTAACGCAAGCGCGCCTGTTCTAGCATCACATCTATATCCTGCATGAAATCTTCAATGGAGGAGATATGCCCGCGCGCTCCGCCGGAACGCCCGTGCCCGCGCAGGTCGTAACTGAGCAGGATAAATCCATCTTTCCCAAACGCTTCAGCCACATGGGCATATCGCGAACTATGTTCGCCCAGTCCATGTACGAGGCAGGCAACCGCCTTGGGCTGCACAACCGCAGGCTCCCAAACTTGCGCGAACATATCCAAACCGTCACGAGATTTCCAATTCATTTCCTGATGAGGCATTTCACCCTCCAATGGTGATAATAAATTCACATGGATGCGCGCCCATTGCATGGCAGGCGCGTTCTTCAATATCATAAACCTGGCCGTCCGCCCAATACAGGCACTCGCGGATCAACCCAAAGGTTACAAAACAGATCGGGATGTCGTCGGTTTGATTCAAGGCGGTGGGAGATGCCTGGTCAACGAGCAGCAGGTCAAGGTCCAGGGTATGAATCGTTATGTCTCCATTGCCAGCGCCCAGCATTCGGGCAAGCAGTTCAAGCGCGGGTTTGCGTCGCAGTGATTTGGGAAGCCCGCGAATGAAGGCCGCCTGGGCTTTGACGCCAAGCCTGGAATCATCCAGCAGGCTTTGCCAGAGTTTTGCGCCAATGCGTATTAGTATGCCGCGCGCGCCGCGCCCATAATAGGTGCGAATGGCCGACTGTAAGGTGGCATAGGCCTGGGCAACACGCCCATCATCCAGCCCGAGAAAATGCGAGGCGCGCGCCCATTCCTTTGGCAGGCCTGCCTTGGAAAGGACAGCCCTCAATGTTTCGTGGCCGATCTCCGTCGAGAGCGTCTCGACAAATCCCTGCATGATGCGCGATGGAAAAGCGGGCGGGCTCATGAAATACCTGTTGGGTAAACAAGCAGGGGAAAATATTCGCCCGTGCGGACAAAACCGATTTTATGATATAGCGCCAGGGAAGCGGCATTGTCTGATTGAGTATTGACCGATAGTTTGCCAATACGATTGGCGGTCAGATATTCCAGCAGGTCGCTCATTAACGCTGTGCCCATGCCCCTGCCCTGCGCTTCAGGCTGGACCCCGAGCCTGGCCAGGTGTGCCCCAAACGGATTCCCCGTGCTAATCTGATATCCGACCACACCTGATTCATTTTCCGCCACCGTTGCATGAAGCGCCTGGACGTACGCCCGTTGAAGCGAATCAAAGGTGTTATGCCAAAATTCGCCAAACGCGGCAATATCCAATTTTGTGACTGTAGGCAGGTCTGTCTCAAGCATTGGGCGGATTCGTATCCCCTGCGTCATGGGGTGGGGTTCTGCATTTTCGATATTCAATTGCAGCAAAACGATATTCTGAGTCAATTCAAAGCCACTGGAAAGCAGGATATTCTGAAACCATTGCTTCACAACGATTGCCGCAATTTTAGCCTGCGGGTTGGAATGCATGGTCTCTTCGCGCGCCACTTCCCAAAGCGCAGACCAGGCTTCGATACCGGAAAAATTCTGGTGATGAGAAAAAAGCCTGATCCAGGCTGCATGTTGCGGGTCTTCGGGGCAGGCCAGGGCGGCGATGATGCGGCCATTATCCTCCAGAACCCAGTAGTTCGGCGAACCGACCCATTCCAGGGCTGAGCGCCAATCCAAATGGCGGTGTGTGTGAGCCTCATAAAAGATGAGGTTGGTGATCTGGTGGTGATCTTCCATGACCGCCCGGCGAACCTTCAAATTCAAGTTGATCATTTGATGAAACGAAGGAAGAATTTTAGAATACGTTCGAAAAATCCCGGGGTCTTTTTCGCATCCAGCGACCCCATCATCTTAAATGCCGATTCGGTGACCCTGCCTGTTTTCAACTTGATCGCAGCGGCAGATTTCATAACCATGGCGCGCAAGTCGCCTTCATGTACCTGCCTGAATAATTCAGCGGAAAGTTCGTAGGTTTCAACGGCTTCATCGTAACGATTGAGCCCTTCCAGTGCGGCGGCAATGTTGCCCAATGCCATTGCCTGGCGTTTAATATCCCCTGCCCCCTCGAAAATTTTATCGGTGCCCAGCGCGGCCTCCAGCGATTCTTGTGGTTTTCCCGCCTGCAACAAGGCAACGCTGGCGTTGTTCATCATCTCGGCGGCCATTAACCCTGCGCGTCCCAGAGTATATCCTTCCGCGGCCTGGCGGAAGGATTGAGCGGCTTCATCGAATTTTTTGTTTGCAAATGCGCTTTTGCCCTGCGCTTCGAGTTCGTGAGGTTCAGGTGTCATGATGGTACCAGGCCGGTTCATTAATAAGGCGCTAAAGTGTAATATCCAGCAGGCCTTCTGCAACCGAGCGTAATTTTTCGCGGGACAAATCGCTCAGTTTTATTGCCAGATCAAGATACGGGCGGTTCACAGGCTGGCAAACAAAATTTTGCATATCCGCCGGCAGCTCAAGGAATTTTTGCATGGCCCGCTGATTATTCAACCATTGGCCCACCGGCCCGCTTTGATCGAAGAACGTATCAACCCGGCTGCCCATCACGGCAAGAATGCTTTCGAGTTCTGGAACGGTGATCGCCTTTTCCCCCAATTCATAGGATTTAAGTTTTGGTTGTGATATTCCAGTTTCGGTTGAAATGTGGCGAACAGACATATTCGCGTTCGTGCGCTCCTGGCGCAGCAGGGCGCCGATCATACGCTGGCGCAGGGCGATCAAGCGCGGTATATCCACAGATTCAATGGCAAAGGTTGCGTCTGACTTCGTCTCGTTTCCCCAGAAATGCGAGATCGGCAGTTTCAGGAAATAAACGAGAGTTTCAAGTTCCGGCAGGGATGGGGCGCGACGGCCCTCTTCATAAGCGCGAAACAAACCAGGCTTGATGCCGATCGCATCCGCGCATTCTTTGATGCTGCGCCGTTCCGCCATGCGGGCATCTCGAATCAGCAAGCCAAGTTTTTTTTCTCGTATCGTGATCTGGGCGTTATTCATAATTCCTCGTTAATGGTTGGATACCTGCATTATAGCAGAGTGTTTCAACGGCGGGCATTGGGATTGGAAGAAGCCTTCGGCGCGAAGATATCCGCGCTGAGTTTGAAACCAGCCGCTTCGAGTCGCGGCGTAAAGTTGGGACGAATACCCGTGGCATTTACCTCGCCTAAAACTTTTCCATCCTCGGTTACCCCCGTCTGGTTGAATTTGAAGATGTCGGTCAGGACGATAATTTCGCCTTCCATGCCCGCCACCTCGGTCACTGCCGTCACTTTGCGCTGACCATCCTTCAAGCGGGTTTGCTGGACGATCAAATCCACCGCCGAGGATATTTGCTGGCGCACCACTTTGAGCGGCAAATCCATGCCTGCCATCAACACCAGGGTTTCGATGCGGGAGATCGCATCCCGCGGCGCATTGGCATGGACAGTGGTCAGGGAACCATCATGCCCGGTATTCATGGCTTGCAGCATATCCAGGGCTTCGCCGCCGCGCACCTCCCCCACCACAATGCGGTCGGGCCGCATCCGCAGCGAATTCTTTACAAGGTCTCGAATCGAAACCGCGTTATGCCCTTCCGAACTGGCAGGCTTGGTCTCCATCCGCATCACGTGATCCTGTTGAAGTTGTAACTCAGCCGCATCTTCAATGGTAATAATGCGCTCATTCTCAGGGATAAACCCCGACATGACGTTCAGGAGGGTGGTCTTGCCCGAACCAGTGCCGCCGGAAATGACGATATTAAAGCGCGCTTTTACACAGGCCTGTAAAAAGTCTGCCATCTGCCTGGTCATTGAGCCAAAGTTGATCAGTTCCTCCACTTGCAATTTATCTTTGCGGAATTTGCGGATCGTGATGGAGGGTCCATCAATCGCAACAGGGCGTACGACGGCATTGACGCGCGAGCCGTCGGGAAGGCGCGCATCCACGGTTGGGGAATCAAAATCTACGCGCCGTCCGAGCGGGAGGATAATGCGTTCGATCACACGGATCACATGATCGTCGTCATCGAATGCAATATTGGTTTTGGAAAGCTGTCCCTTTTTTTCCACGAAGACCTTCTTCGGTCCGTTCACCATGATCTCCGAAACGTCGGGGTCATCGAGCAGGGATTGAATCGGGCCATAGCCGAGCAAGTCATCCAGAACCTGGTCAAATATCTGCTTGCGGAGGTCTTCCGGCAGCTTTAGCTTCGTCTGCTCATAAACATGCATGATATTTTTTTGGAGAAAGGCATTGCGTTCCCCGGCAGGGATTCCCTCCATTTCCACGGCACGCAGTAAATTATCTGAAAGGTATTTTTTCAGGCGTAACAGATCCTGGCTGGTAAGGCTTTTTGGAGCAGCGGGTACGGGAAGGGTCATTCCTTTATTTCCTCTTGTTCGCCGCCGACGGGCATTACCCAAACGATCTGGGATCGCTGCACAGCCATGAATGGGGCGGTATATAAAATCTCCTCCCCTGCGCCCAAAATATTGACATTCGTCATTGCGAGAAAAGCCTCATCACGTTCCAACTCATTTTTGAAGCGCTCTCCCTGCCGCACGTGTACAAATCCACGCATGAGGTGGGTTGTGGTTTGGATAAGGCAGGAAACAGGCAATTTCGTGACGATGTCTGTATAGTACTTGCCTTTCTCATCATATTCTATGGTCATGACAGGTCTCCAGTTTGATGTGGGTAAAGCAAATATCACGGGCGGGTAAATTTACCCCGACCTTAGTTTTTGCGCCAGAACGGACATTTCTCTTGCGGTATCCTGAAAAATAATGGAGGCGGTATCTTTTGGGAATTTCAATGAAAACGGCTGGTGATGGCTGTTGGCAAATGCAAAATTGGTGCCTAGATATGGAATGGACTTGTTAATCGTTATCCCCAGCATGGATTCTGCATCCACCTTGCTCAACCCTTCCAGCCCAACAGCGCGATTCAAGATCGTGTACAGGGCGTCTGAATGAACGCCTTTGCTTTTCAAGTAATCCCATAAGGTCTTGGTCAGCGATACGGTGCTAATATCTGTGCCTGCGATCAGGGTGACAATATCCGCATGTTGGATGAGCGGCAGGGTGATTTTTGAAAGGGAGCGGCCAATATCGATCAGGACATAATCATAGGAGGCTTTGACGGCGGTAACGATATCCCAAATGCGGCCAACTTTAAGCTGGTTGCTGCTTTCGGGATCTGGGGAGCCTGCCAGCAAATTAAATCGCCAGATGTTCATGTGAGGCAATTCATGGCGAAAGAACTCCGGCGTGGTGTCGGCTGGGGGCATATCTGTCACAGTGACGATATTCTGTCCGCCCTGGTAACCAACTATCGGCGCGATGGAGCCGATGGGAAGTACAAAATCCAACACTGCCACGCGCATCTCCGGTTGATGCTGTGAAATATTCATGGCAAAGTTCGCGCACAGGGATGAGGTGCCCGTCCCGCCTTTGGCGCTCAGGAAGATAATCAACAACCCGCCCTGCTTCATGATCTCTTCGGTGATGCCGAACAGGCGGTTGATGGTTTCATTGAGGGTGGCAACGGCCTGCCCTGATTTTATGATGTATTCATTGAAGCCTACATCAAGGCAGGATTTAAGCCGCAGGTGGCTTTGATCTCCACTAAGGGCAATCAGCGGCACATTGGTTGTGCGCGGGTCCTGTTTTAGTTTTATCGCGATTTCCTCCCCTTTGAGGTCTGCCATGACCGGGTCGACGATAATCAGGTCCGGATGGTCGCGCCATGCGTAAATCAAACCTTCTTTGCCGGAGCCGCACTGAATCACCTCAAAATTCTGTTCCAGCAATTTGCGGGCGACGAAGTTACGGCTGGCAACATCTGCATCAACAATAAGGATTTTTTTTCCAGGCATGGCGTGAACTCCTGCGCACGCTACGAGGCGCGCTCCATTACGCTTCGGTTGGGGGCATTAAGTATCCCAGGCCGGAGCGCGTGACAATGTGGCGGGGGTTGTGAGCGTCCTCTTCCAGCTTTTGGCGAAGGCGGGCTATGCTCACCCACAATATTTCCTTATCACTCTTATATTCCACACCCCAAACGCTCGTGAGCAATTCCTCCGAGGTGAGGATCTTGCCGATGTTATGCGCGAACTGAAGCAGGAGACGATACTCGGTTGCTGAAAGCGAGATGGCTTCCTCACTGCGCCACACTTCTGCGCGGGCGAAGTCGATCTTTAAATCATCATGTGTAAAAAAGCGCGCCTGTCCTGATTCGGCGGGAGGCTGGGCGCGGCGTAAAACGGCTCTCACACGGGCCAGCAATTCGGTGGCTGAAAACGGTTTGACCAGGTAATCATCAGCGCCCAGATCAAGCCCGCGCACACGATCCTGCTCTTCACCCCGCGCGGTGAGGATCACAATGGGCACGTTGGAGAACTCGCGCAAACGCTGACAGGTACCGAAGCCATCCAAACGCGGCATCATCACATCCAAGAGCACCAGGTCTATGGGCTGCGCCGAGAAAACATCCAGCGCCTGAACGCCATCCTGGGCTGTTGCCACCTCATAGCCTTCGGTGCGCAGGTTTGCTTCCAACAGGCGGAGGTAGCGGGGTTCATCGTCCACGATCAAAATTCGCTTTGCCATACCGATCTCCTTGATGACAAGATAATGAAAACGGTCAAAGCGTTGGGTCTGCGGGCAGCTCGATAAAAAAGGTGGTGCCCTCATCCAACACTGACTCTACCCAAATCTTACCATGATGTGCCATAACAATTTGCTTGCAAATATAGAGGCCCAGCCCCGTGCCTGTGACCGTGCGCTCACCCGGAACACGGTAGAATCGCTCGAATAAAAACGGCAGAAAATCCTCTGGAATGCCCTCTCCCTTATCTGCAAAGGAAAGACGAACCCGCTTGCCCAGAGACTTTGTTCCGATGATCAACCTGGAGCCGGGGGCATACTTAATGGCATTGCTGAAAAGGTTTTCAAAAACCTGCGAAAGGCGCACGCCATCTCCCAAAACCGGGGGTAAAGTTTCCAAATGGAATTCAATCTTCAGTTCCGGGTGATGCGTATTCACCCGCGTGGCTACATCGCGCACAAGCGCATCGATGCGAACGGGGGAAAATTTGAATTGCAGGGTCTTGCTCTGCAAACGCGCAGACTCGAGCATATCCTCGATCAACCTCGTTAAACGGTCAGCCTCTTCGTCAATGATGTTGAGAAACTCGCGCTGGGTGGCATCATCCCACTTTGTATCCTGCCGCAGCAGGCTGGTGCTGTACCCTTTGATAAAACCAAGCGGAGTGCGAAGCTCGTGCGAGATCGTGGATACAAAATCATCCTGCAAACGCATTTGGCGCTGAACCGAATCCAACTCGGCGCGGGCCTCCTGCAAGTCTCTGCGCTCGATCAATGCCGCCGCCCAAAAGGCCTGCAAGGATGCAATCTGAAAATGCAAATCCGAATATTCAGGCCCGCCAAAACGGACGAAGACAAGAGCGCCGCTCACCTTGGAGGCAATGCTTAATGGCATTCCCAACAGGTGCGGCTGGGTCATACGGTTCTGTTCATGGCTGCCCCGCCTCGGCTCTTTCATCACCATTTTTTTGGAAGACAGCACATCGCCCGCCACACGTTCCCCCCAGGCGGCATCCGCCTCGGCGGCCTTTCCCCGCCCCATGGCGCGCGCATACGCAATATCCAGGCTTTTGGCGCGCGAGTCTTCAAGGTAAATGACAACATTGTCGAAAACAAAAGAATCGCGCAGGGATACAAACAAAGTATCCAGCGCGGTTCTCCAATCCTGTTTGTGTTGAACTTCCTTGAAGACGTGATGCAAAAATGAAAGGGTTGAAATATCCATGGTTAATCCCGCACGGCCAGCAATGGGAATTTGAACGTGGAACCTTTCCCTTCAACAGATTGCACATCCAATAAAGAACCGTGCGCCTCGATGATCTGGCGGACAAGGGAAAGCCCAAGCCCCGTGCCGCCATAATGGCGCGTGGAAGAACCGTCCAATTGATGGAACGGCTCGAATATTTCCTTCAACCGAGCCTGCGGAATGCCGATGCCTGTATCGGTGACGGAAACCTGGACGAGATGATTCCCCTCCTCTTTGAGATGGATTGCCACGCTTCCTCCCGACGGGGTGAATTTGATTCCGTTATCGAGCAGTTGATTCACCACCCAGCCGATTTTTTCAGAGTCGGCTTGCGCTGCGGGGATGGAATCGGGCGCAGAGAAAAGAATTTGCACCCCGCGCTCCTCGGCCTTGTTCAAAGCCGATTTTGCCGCCAGCGAAATGAGGCGGCGAATATCCACCTTGTCCAGTTTCATGCTCATTTCGCCGCGCGAAGCGAGGGAGAACATGATTAAGTCTTCGATCATGCCTTCCAACCTGGTAGCGGCGCGCTGGCTGACCTGCAAGGCATGGTGTTGTTCATCTGAAATTTTCCCCAACGTTTCTGTGATCAATAATTCAAGATAGCCTTTGACATGCGTGAGCGGCGTTCGCAGTTCATGCGAAATATTCGCCACGAAATTGGCCTTCATCTGGCTGAGTTCGGAAAGCCTGGTGAGCGCTTCGTTCAAATCTGCTGTGCGGTCTTTTACCCTTTGCTCAAGGTTGCGGTTCGAAGCCTGCAAAGCGGAGCGCAGTTGAATGATCTGCTCGGTGACGACCTGGTCGAGAGTGTCGCGGTTAAGCAGGCCCAAATCCATCAATGCCTGGCCGAGCAGATAATGAGTCCCTTTTGAGGCTTGCTCCTGCTGGTAGGCAAGCGCCTTTTGTAAATCCTCATCGCTGATCAATCCTTTTTGGACGATGTATTCGCCCATGCGGGGAATCAACATTTCGGGGGAAAGTTTGGGTAGGATTTGTGCCATGGTTATCTACTCAGTTATTCTTTTATTGCAAGACCCATTCTCCGTTTATCATCGTTGCCGTTGCATTTAACGTCAACAGATCATGGGGGGCGATTTTGAAAGGGTCTTCATCCAACACAATGAGATCAGCGAGATAATTTTCGGCGAGCTTGCCGAGGCGATTCTCGGCGTTGGCGGCGTAGGCGGCGCCCAGGGTGTAGGCGGATAATGCCTCAGCCAAAGTCAATTTCTGTTCGGGGTACCAGCCGTCGGCGGAGGGGGAGCCGTCTGCCCTTCGTCGCGTGACTGCTGCGTACAATCCTAAAAATGGATTGGGTGATTCGACGGGCGCATCCGATCCGAAAGCGATGGGCGCGCCGTAGTTGAGTTGAGTCCGCCAGGCGTAGGAAAATTTGGAGCGTTCACCCCAGAAGCGCTCGGCGGCGAACATATCGGAAGTCGCGTGGATGGGCTGCATGGAGGCGATGACGTTGAGCTTTGCAAGGCGCGGCGCGTCGTCGGGATGGATGATTTGCACATGCTCGATGCGGTGGCGCAAATGCGGCAGTCCGTGTTCGGTTTCGTATTTGCGAAGCTGTTCGTAGGCGTTGAGGACTTCGTGATTGGCGCGGTCACCAATGGCGTGGACGGTCATGCTGAGTCCAACATCGGCGGCTTTGCGACAGTGTTCAAAAAGTTCCTCGCCATCCATGTTGAGAATGCCTTTGTTCTCGGCCTCGTTTTCATAGGGCTGGAACATGGCGGCGGTGTGCGGGCCGAGCGCGCCATCCATGAAGGCTTTGACTGAACCGATCCACAACCATTCATCGCCAAAGCCTGTGCGAAGGCCGAGCGCATTGGCCTGCTCCACGCTTTCAACAGGAATGTTTTTATTCACCCGTAATTTTAGTTTATTGCTGGCGCGTAATGATTGCAATGCCATAAAGGAATCGCGGCGGTCAAAATCGTGGATGCCTGTGATGCCCATCTTCCATAAAATGGGTTGGGCTTTCTGAATGGCTTGTTCAATATCGTGGATGGTGGGTTCAGGAATTGTATCGCCGACCAGTGCCATTGCAGTTTCAAGAAAAATGCCTGTGGCCTGCCCTTTGGCATCGCGTTGAATTGCGCCATCTTTTGGGTTGGGGGTGTCAGTGGCGATGTTTGCCAAATTCAACGCGGATGTATTTACCCACGCGGCATGTAAAGATTTAGCTGTGAGATAAACGGGGTTGTTTGGGGCAATGGCATCGAGTTCACTTGCGGTAGGCCAACCCTCATCCTGCCCTCTCCCCGCTTCGACTTCGCTAGCGCGAATAGAAGAGGGTAATGACCATTCATTTTGATTCCAGCCATGCCCAAGCACCCACTCACCGGGTTTGGAATTTCTTGCGCGTTCCGCCACCCGACGCAGACATTCATCTTTTGTTTTTGTTTCGCAGTCCACTTTAGCGAGGCCGAGGGAATAATATTGCAGGTGAATATGCGCGTCGGTGAGACCGGGCAAAATGGTCTTGCCTTTCATATCCTGCTTTTCCACTTTGCCGTGCGCGAGGCTTTCGAGTTTGTCCCTGTCCCCTACAGCGATAATCCGCCTGCCTGCGATCAAGATCGCGGAAGCGGAGGGATGGTTTGAATCAAATGTGTGTATGTTTGCGTTGTAAAGGAGTTTCATGGTTTTTCAAAACGCAGGGGCAAGGCTGTGCCCCTACAAATTACGTCAATTTATCCAGCAAGGAATCCAGTTCCTCGTTGGAATAATAATAGATCGTAAGCGTGCCGCCATTTTTTCCGTGCTTCACTGTGACTTTTGTACTAAGACTGCGTTGCAGTCGTTTTTCCACATCGTTCACATCCGCGCTGCGGGTTGGTTTCTTCACCTTGATGGGTTTCTGCCCCGCCAGCTTTCGCACCAGTTCTTCCGCCTGACGGACACTCAAAGAAAGGTTCAGCAAGGTCTGCAACGCGGAAGCTTGCGCCTTTTGCGTGGACAACATCAACAAGGCGCGTGCGTGACCTTCGGTGATTCGTCCATCCACCAGCGCCTGTTTGACAACGTCCGCAAGGCCAAGCAGGCGCAGGGTATTGGTCACAGCCACGCGACTTTTCCCAACACGTTTGGCAACCGCCTCATGCGAAAGACTGAAATCCTCCACCAATTGACGATAGGCTTCGGCTTCTTCCATCGCATTCAAATCCTCACGCTGGACGTTTTCGATCAACGCAAGTTCCAGCAATTCCTGATTACTCGCCTGACGGGTAATGACGGGCACGGTCTTCAAACCAGCTCGCTGTGAAGCCTGCAAACGTCTCTCGCCTGCGATCAGGGTGTACGAGCCGTCTGCCTTCGGTAAAACGATAAGCGGCTGGATGACTCCATGCTCGCGAATGGAGGCGGCCAGTTCCAGCAAATCATCTTCCTTGAAATGAACACGCGGCTGATGCGGGTTAGGCTGGATCAACTCCACTGCCACCTGCTGCACACCTCCGCCGCTGCTTACAAACGCAAACGTAGAACTGGTTGATTTTCCACCAGGGATTAACGCATCCAAACCTTTGCCAAGACCTTTTCGCTGAGCCATATTATTTACCTTTTCAACCACAAAGGGTCACAAAGTGCCACAAAGGTTTAGAAGGTTTTCCTTCGTGTTCCTTAGTGACACTTTGTGGTTAATGAGTATCGCTTTTTAACAATTCTTTTGCCAACGCTTCGTAAGCCAACGCACCGACAGAGGTGGGCGCATATTCCGAGATCGGCAATCCATACGAAGGCGCTTCTGCAAGGCGCACACTGCGCGGGATGACGCTCTTGAACACCTGATTCGGGAAATGTTTGCTCACTTCCGCAACTACATCTGTGGAAAGATTCGTGCGGCTGTCAAACATTGTCAACACCACGCCGCGCACGATCAGATCGGGAAACAACGCAGAACGCACACGCTCAATCGTTTGAGTCAATTGGCCGAGGCCTTCCAACGCGAGGTATTCGCATTGCACAGGCACGATCACGCCATCTACTGCGGCCATCAACCCGTTCACGGTCAACAGGCCGAGCGAAGGCGGGCAATCGATCAACACATAATCATAACGATCCGAGATCGTCAAAATTGCTTTTCGCAAACGCATTTCGCGCGCCAGCTCATCCACCAACTCCACCTCCGCGCCAGCCAGCGAGGGCGAAGAAGGCAGCAGGGATAAATGCAATCGTTCATTCAGCAATACATACGGAAAAATATTTGGCTCACCCAACAAGGCTTCGTACGTGCCGCCCTGCACGCCCAACTTGTCCACACCCAAACAGGAGGTGGCATTGGCCTGCGGGTCAAGGTCCACCACCAGCACATGCTGGCCGAGCCGCGCAAGATACGCCGCCATATTAATAGTGGAGGTCGTCTTGCCCACTCCGCCTTTTTGATTCACCAACGTATAGATCTTCGTCAAGATAAAACCTCCATCAAACAACCTTCGATTTCTTCCTTCGTCGGAATCCCATTCAACCCAACGCGCGTCACCGAATGAGATGCAAGGTTCGTAGCAAAACGCGCCGCCTCCCACGGGTCGCGCGTTTGATGCAAGCGCGCAAAAAACGCCGCCGCAAAAATATCACCCGCACCCGTCGCATCCACTTCTGTGACAACAGGCGCACGGAAGCGACGGCGATCCCCATTCCAATACAAGACCGAACCTGATTCCCCTTCTGTTAGACAAAGGACCCGCGTCTGATGCGCCATTGCTTCGACAAGTTCCAGATCGCGGTTGATATCCTCCACGCTCATTACCACGCCTCCCACCTGACCGAGAACCTGCTCGCTGTTCTCCCAGGCAGTGGCAAACACCCTGCCATTTTCATCCCAGCCGCGCATCCATCCCTGCGGCGTGACGCCAACCAATGAAGTGGGAAATTGCTCCGTCAATGTAGCGTCCAATTCCTGCGCGATCGGCGCAAGATGGACAATAGCCGCATTCCGCCAAACCTGCGGCACGTGTTTAAAATTAATCAACGCGGCCTGATGATGTAACGTTTGTTTGCGTCCAGTTTCAGTTTTTACATTTTCAAAAATCGTGCTATGTTCCGTTGGGATGTTGACGATCTGAATGCCATCCAAAGCCTGCAAGGGCGCATCCTCCCCCGCCGAAGTAACGATCCCCACACTTAACCCCATTGCCCGCGCTGTCAATGCGGCATACGAAACCGTCCCGCCAAGCTGTTTGCCTGACCGAGTTAAATCCACAGCCACATGGCCGATTGCAAGATACTCCACAGGTTGAAGGGATATAAGTTCGGACATGCGCTGAATTATACCGTAGGGGTTCTTTCTTCTTTCCTCTTTTATGAACCAAAGAAAGAGGAAAGAAGAAAGAAAAAAGGTATCTTCTCATTTTCTTGGGGATGGAGGCACACCGTCCCGAAGGTTTGAGCGGCTCAACCAGGTTTTTTGAGGAAACCTTCGGGACGTTTCCCTTCTTTTTGAGAAGATACAAAAAAAGACCGCAAACAATTGTCTGCGGTCTGTAGTCGGCGGTCGAGATTTTATTCTTTTGGCAAAATTACCACTTTGCGGTACGGGTCTTCGCCCGTGCTTTCGGTGATAACGGCAGGATGGCCGCGCAATTCGATGTGTACCACACGCCGTTCGTTGGAATTCATCGGCTCCATGGTTACTTTGCGGCCTGTCTTGGTCACCTGGTCTGCCATGCGGTTAGCTAGCTGGCGGATCTGCTTTTCGCGGCGGGAGCGGTAGCCTTCCACATCCACCGTCAACTGCACCCATTGCTGAGACTGCTTGCCGACGATCAATGAGGCGATATGCTGAAATGCGGCCAATGTCTCCGCATGACGGCCAATCAGGGAGCTGAGGTCATCGCCGCGCACGTCCACTTGAATGCTGCGGCGGTCATCGGCGCTGGCATCTTCGTAATGGGCAGAGACCTGGGCCTTCATCCCCAGATGACCGATCAATTTGGATACAACTTCTTCGGCAGTATCTAAAAGCTGGTCGTGTTCGAGGCGTTCCACTTTTTCAACGTTGGCAGGCGCTTCGGCAACGGGTTTCTTTTCAACCTGGCGCGGCGCGGGTTCTTTCGCTTTCAGCGTGGATTCTGCCTTTTTTGCAGGATCAGGCTTACGGTCTGCACGAGGCGAGGGTTTGGGTTGTGCTTTCGCTTCCTCGGTGAATGAATCCACAACGGGTTTATATTCCCCGGGCGGGGGATTCACGGTCAGGCGCACACGCACCTGGCGGCCGCCAAGTCCGAAGAGGCCTTTGGTGCCCGAATCCAAAACTTCCACAGAAACGGCATCTGCCGTCAGGCCAAGTTGAGCCAGCCCTTGCTGCAGGGCTTCTTCAACGGTTGGGGCGATGATCTCAAGCGTAGTGCGCTCGTTCATGTTGCCTCCCTACTTTTTTTTCGCAGGTGATGGTTTGCCGCCGCCGAAAAGGTTGCTCCAGTTGGCGCGGCCGGTTGCGGCGTATTGCGCAACGCCGAGAAGGTTGCTGATAATGAAATAAACTGAAATGCCGGAAGCAAAGTTCAACGCGAACCAGCCAAGCATCAAGGGCATATAAACGCCCATCATTTTTGTCATCTGGGCGCTTTGGTCGTTGGGGTTGCTCGAGGCAGGCATGGTAAGTTTGGATTGCACCCAGGTGGTGAGCGCCACAATGACGGCAAGGGTGGGCAGACCAAAGCCAAGTATCTGAATGGATTCAGGGCGGCCTAAGTCCATCCACAGGAATGTGCTGTTGAGTGGGATGATGTTCTCGACATTCTGGAATGGATACACCGTGCGGGCAAGCTGCAACATGTCGAACGGGGTTGCGGAAAGCGCGCGCGTGATGCTTTGATATAAGCCAATGATGATGGGGAATTGCACCAGCGTCGGCAGGCAGGATGCAAAGGGATTGATGCCGCGATCTTTGTAAATGCGCATTTGTTCCTGCGCAAGTTTTTCCTTATCCTTCGCATACTTCTTTTGAATATCCTGCCATTCCTTGTCGTTTTGTAATTCCTGCATGGCCTGTGCGCCTTTTACCTGCGAGGCGTTCAGGGGCCAGGTGAGCAATTTGATGAGGATGGTGAATAAAATGATCGCAAGGCCAAACATGTGCGGGCCATGCCCAAGAATGTCATAGATCCACAATAAAAGGTTGGTCATCGGTTGAATGATAATAGTTTGCCACATGGGTTAATATCCTTATTTCTCGGGCGTGAACGTCCAGGCTTGTTTGCCTTCCACGTCGTAGGCGACGAGGGCAAACTCAGCTTGATATGGCGCCACAAGAATCAGCTCGCCAGAAATGACGGGTGACGTATAGATTTTTCCACCGGGTATCTTTTCCCAGGCGATTTTTCCTTCGCGGTCGAGGGCGAAGAAGGAACCCGATTCAGTCGCAACGTATAGCTGGTCCCCCACTACAAGCAGACTCGCCACGACGGGGCCGTCTGGCTGCACGCCATCCCAATTCTGGCTGCCGCTGGCAATATCAAGCGAATAGACAATGCCATCCAGATCGGCATAGTAGAGTGTGTTCCCGTCAATGACAGGGGTTCCCCAAATCCAGTTCCCGGCAGTGGTGATGACTTCATGATTGCCATTGGACTGAATGAACTCAACTGTGGAGGCGAATGAACCGACATAAACACCGTCCGCGCCGATTGCCGGGCTGCCGGGGGCTGCGCCGCCGAGGTCGATGGTTTCTTTTATCACGCCTTGGACAGGGTCAATAACATGCAAGTTGTGATCAAGTGAAGTGACATAAAGAAGCGTACCATCCGTTGAAGGTGTTGACCACAATGCCCCGCCCAATTTAATGGGGGCTGCGGCTTGTTTGCCTTCCATATCCAGAATATAGAGAAAGCCGTCTGTGTTCGGGGCGTAGATTTTTTCATTGAAGACGAGCGGCGAGGCCATCCATGCGCCTTTTGCGCCTGAGAAATTTTCAGCCCAATTCTCTTTGCCAGTCTCTGGGTTGAGGCTGATGAAGGGATGGTTTGTGCCCGCGCTGCCGATCAGCAATTGGCCGTCTTGTGTAAGAACGGGGGTTGCATAAAACAGAAGTTTATTATCCGCCTCGGAAGGATACTGCCAGGCTTCTCTGCCATTCTCCACATTCACTGAGTAAATAAAAGATCCGCTGGACATGTAAGCGCGTTCTGCATCTGCGGCGAGGCCAGGCCAGTTATTCGAAAGGGGCCGTCCACTACACGCGCTGAGGATGATCGCGCCAAGCATAAGCAGGGAAATTAACAACAATCGTTTTGTTTTCAAGTTCGTAGTACTCCTGACTAGTCATAACCGCCATGCACATGACGATATTTTTTATTTAACAGGGTCGTACCCACCCGGGTTGAAAGGATTGCAGCGCAAAACGCGCCAGGCCGCCATCAACGAGCCTTTGAGCGCGCCATGTTTATAAACTGCCTGATACCCGTAATGGGAACAGGATGGATAAAAACGGCAGGTATTCGCGGGCAGGCCCGGCGATACCACCATTTGATATAAACGAATCAAGGCCAGCACAACAATGCGCGGCCAGTTTGCCAACTTACGAGACATGTCTCGCAGGCGCGGCTCATGAGAATAATCATGCAGGTGAAATTGATCTTCAGGATTCATCCACGGGGAGGATTCTTGCGCGTTGCAAAAGGTTGAGAAGCGCGGAGCGGGTATCTGCCAAAGTGGCGGTAACAAGTGCGGGTCTGGCAATCAGGATCAGGTCCCAGCCTGAGGCGAGCGAGGGAAGCAATGATCGCATGGCTTCACGTAAAAGTCGCTTGGCACGGTTGCGGTGGACGGCTGTCCCTGTTGTTTTCCCTGCGGCCACCCCCACACGAATGTGAGGGGAGGTTTTGTCGCTGGCCTGTGTTACTAACACAACAAGCGGATGGGCATAGGACTTGCCTGTTCGCCGCACCCGCTTGAAATCTTCAGATCGGGACAGTCGAAATTTTCTCTGCACCCGCGCCTCAATCGTGATATTCGCTCGTTGATAATCCTACCAACGAGTCTTCTTGACATGCTCGTTGGACTTGACAGTCAATCTATAGCGGCCGCGTAAACGGCGGCGCTTGAGCACATTACGGCCATCAGCCGTGGACATGCGTTTGCGGAATCCATGCACGCGCACGCGGCGGCGGATCTTGGGTTGGTATGTTCTTTTAACCATTCGAAATACTTCCTTCTTATTAGATGATTGCAAACCCCATAGCAGGGAGTTGGCTTGTCAGTTAGTGGCGCAAAATTATACCCCAATGACTTTGATTCGGTCAATTTGGATTCAAAGCAGCTTAAAAGTACTTATCCCATATTCTTTGCTTTGCGGACTCTTCAATAAATGAAGACTCAAAGGCAAAGCGATTGCAGAGGGCGATATCTTCCATGCTCATGCCCAAAATTTCATGAGCAATGCGATATTCGTTGTTGACATTCGTTTCCAAAACCTCGGGATCATCAGAATTGATGGTTACTCGCACGCCGAGGTCGAAGAGCTTTCTAAGTGGATGCGCCTCAATCGTCGGGACGGAGTTGGTCAGGTAGTTGGACCAGGGATTCACCTCAAGCGTTATCCCCTTCTCCTTGATTAACCCCACAGCTTTCATGTCTTCGATGCTGTGAATGCCGTGCCCAAGGCGGTCTGGCTGAAAATTATTGATGGTTTCGATGACATACGAAGCTGGCGTATCTTCGCCTGTGTGGATGGTGACTTTCAAGCCCGCGTCTTTGGCTTTCAGAATCGGCCTGACAAAATCCTGCGCGGGATAAAGAAGCTCGCCATCCGCAAGGTCAACGGCTTGGATGTATTTTTTATGGCGAATGGCCCAGTCCACGGTTTTGACGCATGACTCCGCGCCCATGCCGCGGGATGTGATGGCGATGATGCCGATTGCCATGTCGAATTCTTTTTCGGCGCGTTCCTTGGCGCGAAGTAGTCCATCAAGACAGGCATCCCAATCCACATTGTGACCATGGAACGCCCAATCTGGCGAAAAACGGACCTCAAATAATTTGATATTTTGCTTCGCGCAATCTTCGAACAATTCCCATGCGATGCGCTCGAAGACAGCGGGCGAGGTAATGCTATTTTGAAAAATAGCAAATGCATCCAGCACGGCTTGCAGGTCACGCAACTGGTTGTAGACTTTGACATGCTTGTCCAATTCAGCGGCTTCATACGCAGGCAGTTTTAAATTGTATTCACGTGCAATATCAATAATGGTCTGCGTGCGAATCGCGCCTTCGAGATGGCAGTGGATTTCGGTCTTTGGGATGTCGTTGTATTTAGGATCAAAATTTTTCATGGAAGTCCTTTGGACAATAGACGATGGACAACGGTCTACAGTCCACGGTCTCTGAATTTTACCCTGCTGCCAATCTCAACGTCGTTTGCAACAAAACATTCGCCCCATTCACACAATCTTCCCATTTGGTGAATTCACGCGGCGAGTGGCTTGCGCCATCCACCGATGGAACGAAAATCATACCCACGGGGCACAAATCCGAGAGGGATTGTCCATCGTGGCCTGCGCCTGATGAAAGCGAAACATGCGTCAGGTTCAAATTATCACAGGCAGTTGCGAAAGCAGTGCAAACATTCTCGTTCATGATACTGGGAGAATGTTTGCCAAGAAATTCAACTTTTAATTCCAGACCGAAACGCGCCGCTTCTTTTTCCGCCAGATCGAGCAGGGCTGCATTGAGCCGATTGAATTCATCTTCATTTGGTGAACGGAACTCAAGCGCAAGGTCTACGCGTGCTGGCACAATATTGAACGCGCCAGGCGCAAAATCCATTTTGCCGACATTCACCACGCAATTCGGAAAATCCTTCATCACCATCTCACGCGCCGCAAGCGTAAACGCGCTCGCACCCAATGAAGCATCGAGGCGGTCATCCATCGTGGTGGAGCCTGCATGGTCGGCGCGCCCAAGGAAAGACAAACGGTACGACCAAATGCCAACGATGGCAGAGACAATGCCAATCTCAATTCCCGCCCGCTCGAGCCGCCTGCCTTGTTCGATGTGAAGTTCCAAATACCCCGCCAGCGAATCCTTCGGGCGCGCCGCACTCAACATGCTTGCGTCGGATAAGCCCGCCCGCATCATTCCTTCAATCAGATGTTCACGTCCGCCGCGCGGGGAGGTTAAATCTTTTTGACTGAGATGACCAGCCAGCGCCGCACTTCCAAGCAGACCGACCAACGTGCCTTCTTCATCTGTGAAGTCTATCGCTTCAAGATTTAACTTCAAGTTGATTCTGTTTTCTTTGACAGTTTTCAACACTTCGAGAGCCGCCATCACGCCAAGCGCGCCATCGAACCGCCCGCCGTTGGGAACGGAGTCAAGGTGCGAGCCGATTAACAACGTCATTGCGAGGGGCGTTCGTTGCCCCGAAGCAATCTCCTGTCGAGAGTTGAGGATTGCTTCGTCGCCTTTCAGGCTCCTCGCAATGACGGGGAGAAACGCTGAATGATTCCCTGCGCCGTCCGTGCGAAATTCCAGGCCAGATTTTTCGATCTCTTCTCTAAACCATTTGCGCACGGCGAGATGGGCTTCACTGAAAGTTGGGCGGTTCACGCCGCCATCTGCTGTAGCGGCGATGGATGCCAGTTGGGTAAACGAATCAAGCATACGGTCGGGGTTGATGCGAAGGGTGGAAAATGATTCAGCCATGGAAATCCGTCTCCTTAATTCATTAAATAAAAACAGAGCCGCGCATCGTCGACTCCATTTTTATTGATCTACGCCGTCAAAAGTTTGAAGAGTGAAACGATGCCGTAGATCACTCCAAAGCAGATCACACAAATGGCGGTCATCTTTCCAACTGTCAAAAGTTTGTTGTCAGGTTTCTGCTCCGGCATGGCTACTCTTTGGATCGTTTGAAATCCACAAAACGGTAGCCCACGCCGCGCTCGGTGAGAATGTATTGCGGGTCGGCGGGGTCTTTCTCCAACTTTTGGCGCAGGTAGTTGATGTAGAGGCGGACGTAATGCGGCTCGTCACGATATTCGTAGCCCCAAACCTTTTGGAGCAGTTGATCGTGAGAAACCACCCAGCCCGCATTTTGCACAAGATGGAAAAGCAAACGGTATTCCGTGGGGCGGAGTTTGACAAGCTTGCCTTCGAGCCAGATCTCGCGGCGGTCAAAATCAATTTTGAGGCGTTTGTCAATTTCGAGCAGGCCGTGCATGGAGCCGGTGGCGCCCTCCGTGCGGCGAAGAACCGCCTTCAGGCGGCTGACCAATTCACGCGGGCTGAAAGGTTTGGTGATGTAATCGTCCGCGCCATTTTCAAGGCCGCGCACACGATCATCCTCTTCGCCTTTGGCTGTCAGCATGATGACGGGGACATTGCTAAACTCGCGAATGGTTTCCAGCACTTCAAAGCCGTCGAGATCGGGCATCATCACATCCAGCAATATGAGGTCTGGCGTAACATCCCGTATTCTTTGAATGGCCTGCTTGCCATTAAATGCTTCACTTACCTGAAAGCCGTCATGCTCGAGGTTCATGCGGATGAAGCGTACCATGCGCTCTTCATCATCCACAACGAGAATGCGGCGGCGGTCGAAAGAATCGGACATTTTATTCCCTCACGAAACCGATGATCTTTTCTTCATCCGTGCCTTCGAGAATCTCTATAAAGCTGACTTTGTTCAAAGGCCAGATTACTTTGGTTACATTATTATCAATATAGTGCAAATCCTTGCCGTCCTTCTGGCGTGGATTCGAAACTACGATGATCGTATCCGTGGGTTTGGGGAGATCATCGATCTCTCCGGCCACCGAGGTCTCCCCGGAAATATGTAAAATAACCGAATACGCCATGTTTCACTCTCTTTTCTATTTATCGTGTTTTATCAAAATCTGTATTTTCATTTTCCCCAACGCAATAATATCGCCATGATGGATCAATTGCTCCGCGTTCGGGTTGAGTCTTTTCCCGTTGACATAGGTTCCGTTGGCAGAGCCGAGGTCCATGAAAATAAGGCGTCCGCCGTCCCGTTTGATGACTGCATGAAGGCGCGATACCCCGGCGGCATAAGCCTGATAGGGCGAAAGGTCAATATCAGGCATGATAGGTTGTCCTTCACTGATTCGCCCCATGGTAAATTCGTTCCGTGAGGTAAGCGGTAGAACCTGCCCGGTATCCAGTAAGTGAAGGCTGCCCCAGGCGTCACTGCCATCAAAGGGCTGATAGTCATCCTCGGAATACCCCTTGGCCACTTTTTTGAAATTATCGGTGTTGATGGTTTGGGTAGTGAGGGAGTCCTTGCCGACCAGTTGAGCGCCGCATTCCGCGCAAAACATTGCGCCTGCCATATTGGCATGTTTGCACGTTGAACAAACGATCATCTTGCCTTCTCCTTCACGCCGCTTAACAAAAGCGCGCGGGTCTGGTATTTAATATCCTTATGGCCGCTCGCGCTCCAGGCGTGCATTCTTTCCAGGTTATCGGCTTCAAACAATGCGGTTTTGGCCAGTGAGTGTTCGCCTTGCGAAAGCAGGTGTGTGGCAAGGTTGTGCAAGTGGCGCGCCGCCGCATCATATTGGCCCGCATCCGCCGCTGTCCGCGCCCGTTCCTGCATCCGATATAAAGTGAGACGGGAAAGGGCGCTCAAGATTTGAGTGGGTGGAGGCTCAGCAGATGGGTTGGAATGGATTTCGCGGGTGAGGTTCAGCCGTATGGGCGGCACGGGCATCGGGCGGGCTGTAATGGAAGTTTTCAAAGAACCGCTGATCAAGGATAACGCATCGCCATTCAGGGCTTCCGGGCTGACAAGGAATTCAAATAATACCTGCAAAGGAGCCTCCCGAAGGATTGGCCCAAGGTGCATATGAGACTCGATTTCCACTGAGCCGCCTTCGGGCTGGAGGCGGAATACGTAATTTATTTTGACATGTTCCTGTTCCTTGAGTTCGAGCAACACGTCATCTGCATAGATGTTGATCAATGCCTTGAATTTTTCAACAAGCAGGCGTTCGATATCCTTTGGCTTTGAAATGTAGGCGGAAGAGCCGCCTGTTCTGCTGGCAAGGGCATCCAGAAAAATATCATTCCACTCATTTCCGATTCCCATGCCGGTGATGCCAATATTGAGCGCGGCGGCTTCCTCGGCCAATTGCAGGCAGGCCTGTTCGTCACCGTAGGTCTTTCCGTCCGTCAACAAAATAATATGGTTAACCCGCGAGGGGTCAAGAGTGCGGCGCACTTCCCGCATCCCGGCCTCGAGGCCATTAAAGATTTCAGTGGCGCCGGAGGCCTGCATCATTTGAATGCGGCCTTCCTGTTTTTTCTTGTCCGGGCTGATGGAAGCCGGGATGATGACTTCGGCGCGGTCGCTAAATGACACAACGCTTAACACGTCTTCCGGGCGCAAACTTCTTAACAATTGAATGGCGGTTGCCTTGACAATATCCAGCTTCTCTCCCTGCATGGATGTGGAACGGTCCAACACCAGGCAGATGTTTAAAGGAGGCGTGGGGAGAGCGCTCTTTTCCTCACGTGAGCTGACTTCAAGCAGGGCATAGATCAATTGCGGTTCGCCCAGCTTGACAAGGTTGGGGCGGCTGAAATGAATTTCGTGTTTTACAGCCGTGTTAACTTCGATCTCAGGAGGAAGGGTGGCGTTATACAGGCTGCGGCGCTTGGGGTTTGCAAGCACTTCATAGGCTTGCTGTATTTCCAAAAATAATTCAGTCTCTCCCGGGGCTACGTTTTTGTCCGGATGCAGCTTCTGGGCTGAATCAAAGTACGCTCGTTTAATATCTTCCAGCGACGCGTCACGGAAGACCCCCAGGATTGCATAATAATCAGGCTTGCTGAGCGCCATATTACCCGATCATCTGCGCTAATATGACTGTAATATTATCCGGGCCACCGGCTGCGTTTGCAGCTTCCACCAAATTCTGACAGGCGCGATGCAGGTTGGGGGCATCGGTGATCATGCGGAAAATATCGTTTTCATTCAGGACACCCCAAAGCCCGTCGCTGCAAATCATAAGGTAACCAGATTGGGGAAACGGAATTG
Source organism: Anaerolineales bacterium (assembly GCA_919902735.1). Taxonomy (GTDB): domain Bacteria; phylum Chloroflexota; class Anaerolineae; order Anaerolineales; family Villigracilaceae; genus Villigracilis. The sequence continues at coordinate 28,994 of CAKKRM010000112.1, forward strand.
TAAAAATATCTGCTTCAAGGGATTCGCCCTGGCCCAAGGCGCGAATCAACACATTTCGGTGGGGAAAGTTTTCGGCCTCATCCTTGCTGAGGTGTCCGAGTTCCTCCAGCCGTTTGACCAGGGAATGGTCGCGTGTGATCGTCTCCATCCTGCCATCGGGATAAACAGCATAGGCACGGCTATCCCCCACATGAGCAAGAGTAACCTGTTGCCCCAGCACCAGCGCGGCTGTGACAGTGGTACCGCTGCCCGGCGCTTCACGCTGAACATATTGATGCGCTTCCATAATCGAGTTTTCCATCACCTCTTGCAGGGAATCCTGCAAGGTTTGTGTGGGCAAGTTATAAAGATAGGAGTGGAATTTCTTGGTGATGTTGCCGCCCATGATGCGAATGGCCGCATTGCTGGCCACTTCGCCAAATTGATGGCCGCCCATGCCGTCCGCGACAATATACAGCCCAAAGGGGATATTTTCCGTACTGCCGGAGATGGTGGAGGTCAGCGCAAGCACACTGTCTTCATTATGGTCGCGTTGTTTGCCAACAGACTGACCAACGCTGGAAACGAGTTGCTTCATCTCATACTTTACGCTCTGGCCTGCAACGATGGAGTTTATTTGCTGGTCCGTAAGCGGCGCAGTGGTAGCCGTATCCTGCTTCTTCTGTTGTTTTACGGGTTCCTCTTTTGTACCAAACAATTTTCGAAAGAAATCAGCCACAAGAACTCCTTTTAGGCAAACAAAGCATACATGTGATGGTCTGTTGAGCCAAAATAAACGATATCATCAAATACGACCGGCGAGCCTGTAATCGCCGCCTGCGCTTCGAATTTCCACCGCAGGCGGCCGGTGCGATATTCAAGGCAATACATATTTCCATCTACAGAGCCGCAATAAACGGAATCCTTATACACGGTTGGCGAACTGCTGATCTGGTTCTCGGTCCGGAATCGCCATACTTCCTTCGCAGTGCGAACATCCACGCAATAGATAAAACCATCCGCCGCGCCAATGAAGATAAAGTCATCCGCAATGGTCGGGGATGAGATCGACCCCTTGCCCAGGCGGAATTTCCAAATCGCCCAGCCATTTTTTGAATCCAATGAATAGAGCATTCCATCCACAGAGGCCACGTAAACCGCCTGCCCTTTATTGATCGGGGACGATGTGACCGCCCGTTTGGCCTGGAAACGCCATTTTAACTCACCGCGAAAATCAAGCGCATACACAGAACCGGCTTCCGTGCCAAAATAGATCATTTCGTTCGCAAGCAAGGGTGTCGAATAAATGGGGCCGTCGGTTGAAAATTTCCAAATGGAGCGCCCGCTGGTGGCATTCACGGCATGTAAGTCCTGGTCTTCCGAGCCGAAGAATATATGTCCATCGGAAATTCGGGGGGAGGAATAAATTTTACCCTCGGTAAAATAGGTCCAGATCACTTTACCGCTCCGCATACTCACCACATGCATGCGCTGGTCCTCGGAACAAAAATACACATTATTATCGTAAACCAGCGGACGGGAAACGATCCCGCCATCCGTTGGGTATTTCCATTGGAATTGCCCGTCTGCGGCGTTTAGCGCATACAAGTTATTATCATAACAGCCGATAAACAACATACCCTGATGCAAAAACGGCGTGCCGCGAATTTCATCCTCGCATTTGAAAGACCAGAGTGGTTTTATTCCGCCGCTGGAAACCGGCAGCGCAGAGGTGATCTTGGAAAGCGCCCCTGTCTTGCGGGCCACATTCATCAGCGCGTCTTTCATTGATTCGGCGTTCTGAAAACGATCCGAGGGATTATATTGCAGGGCAGTATTGATCACGGCTTCGAATTCAATCGAAACATTGGGGTTGATGCGACGAATGGGGCGCTCTCCAAAAGAGAAAGGCGGCTCAAGGCGTGGATCGCGGCGTGTGATTGCGTGGTGAAGGGCGGCTCCCAGCGAATAAATATCCGCAATTTGTGTAGCCTCACCGCGATACTGCTCGGGGGGTGAATATCCCTCCGTGCCGATCATGGTTCCCTTTTGCCCGGATTGAAACGCCTTTGCGATCCCAAAATCCACCAGTACCACATCCCCATTGTGGTTGATCATCACATTGGAGGGCTTCATATCACGGAAAATGATCGGGTCAGGCTTATGGCTGTGCAAATACGCCAGCACATCGCAAAGCTGGATCGCCCAACTAATTACCTGATCTTCTGGCAAAAATCCATTCGCATCCCCAATGACCGTTTCGAGGTCCTTGCCATGGATGAATTCCAATACCAGATAGGAATGTTCATTCTGCGTAAAGTAATCATAAATTCGCGGAATGGCAGGGTGATTGAGCGTCGCAAGCAGGTTTGCCTCCCGCTCGAAATTCTGCACGATCGTCTGGCGCACAAGCGGATCCGGCGCCATGTTGATCATCTCCTTCACCGCCACCAGTTTCACCACATTCGGAAAGTGCAGGTCGCGCGCGCGATAAACCGACCCCATTCCACCGACTCCAATTACATCTTGAACGTTATAGCGGTTAACTAGCGTAATGCCAGACTGTAACTGCTGGCGGGGACGTTCATCTCCCGATCCTGAACCCATGGGCGACGTAATGTTTTTTGTTTCCAGATGAGACTCCTGTTCACGGCAGGGTGAATTGATGAATTATAGTGTGCAGTGATGGGAATTGCAAATACTTGCGGTTGCAGTTTTATAGGCGGGCGGGCTTGCGCAGAGGCAATTTCTACGGCACAATAGGAAGCGTGAAAATCCTAGCAGTAAGCGACCAGGTCATAGACCGCATGTACACACTGGCGCCCGGCGGTCACTTTCAAGGCGTGGAATTGACCCTCAGCTGCGGAGACCTGCCCTACACCTACCTCGAATATATTGTCACCATGCTGAATGTGCCGATGTATTATGTGCCAGGCAACCATGACCCGAAATTCGACAGCAGCGACATACTCTCGAGAGCCGAAGGCGGCTCGAACCTGGACCTGAAAACTGGTTGCCACAAAAATGTTTTGGTCGGCGGCTTTGGCGGCTGCATCCGCTACCGCCCGGACGGCGTCAACCAATACACCCAGCAGGAAGCCTACGCAAGGGCCTTTCAAATGCTCCCACAGCTTCTGTTAAATCGCATTCGGCATGGCCGCGCAATAGACATCCTCATCAGCCACTCGCCGCCCTACGGAACCCACGATGATTTCTACGACCCGGCCCATCACGGTTTAAAAGCCATCAACTGGCTCATCCGCGTCACTAGACCGCGTTACCACTTTCATGGCCACACCCATTTTTATAAAAATAACCTGGAAATCCAGGAGACTCTCGTTGGCACAACGAAAGTGATCAATGTTTATCCTTACAAAATACTGGAAGTGTAAATTATCAGTGGGTCACGATTCTGGAGTCCATCAGCTCACCGTCCTGTGGATGCTGATGGGTATTTCAGGCGGCAAGCCGCCTGACTCCAGAGTTTTCCGTGAAATTCTGATTGGAACAATTAATAACGGAAGTGAGTTAGAAATGTCAGACGAACTTAACGCACGCGCACGCGCAGATTTTAGCCGGGCGCGATTTAAATCCTTTATCAACCAGGTGTTCTCCGTGGTTGCTGGAAAGCACACCACCACCTTGCTCTCCTATGATGAGATCAAGGAAAAACTGCGGATTGGCGGACCCATTTATCGGGGAGTAAAAACCGTTCGCGTGGATCAGGTGGCAGGGAGTCTGAACCGCTATCACGAATTCGACCGCGCCTTCCTCCCCAAAGAAGATCAACTCGCCAGCCGCTGGCAAAAAGTCGACCGCGCTTTTTATCAGGAAATCAATCTCCCGCCTGTCGTTTTATATAAAGTTGGCGATGTCTATTTTGTCGTGGACGGCCATCATCGCGTTTCCGTTGCCCGCGAGCAGGGACAGCTATACATCGAAGCCGAAGTGCGTGAATGCGCCACGCGCGTCAACATCACAGCAAACATCAAACCCGAAGACCTTGAAATTCTCGGCGCAAAAGTTAACTTTCTGGAACGCACCACGCTCGACAGAATTCGCCCTGATGCGAACGTAAAATTAAACATCCCCGATGGCTTTGAACGTATGCTCGAACACATTGCCGTGCATCGTTACTTCATGGGCATCGATCTCAAGCGTGACATCTCTGAAGAAGAAGCGGTGGCACATTGGTACGACACGGTCTACATGCCCATCATCGAAGTCATCCGCGAAAGCGGCATCTTAAAAGAATTCCCCGATAAAACCGAAGGCGATTTATATCTTTGGGTTTTGGATCACCAGCATTATTTATCCAAAGAAGAAGGCCAACCCCTTCAACCGCCTGAAACCGCCGCCAAACAATTCATCGAAGAAAATGAGTAATCTATGACTGACCTTCATCCACTGGCAGGAGTCTACGCCGCGGCAGTGACTCCATTAAAAGCAGACGCCTCTTCCTTCGACTTTGAAGCTGTTCCTGCTCTTTTGCATTTTCTTGCCTCTCGCGGATGCCACGGCGCATTGCTCTTCGGCACCACTGGCGAGGGACCTTCGTTCTCACCAAAGGAACGCGAAGCCTTCATGCGTTCCGTCCGTGTGATTCGCAATCAACTACGCGGATTCAAACTCCTCGCTGGCACAGGCACGCCCAGCCTCAGCGAAACCATTGAGCTAACCAAACTTGCTTTTGAACTCAATTACGACGGCGTAGTTGTTCTGCCCCCGTATTATTTCCGCAAAGCAACAGACGAAGGTTTGTTTCAATGGTTCAGCGAACTCATCGAAAAAGCCGTGCCTCAGGGAAAACACCTACTCGGCTATCACATCCCTGTCATGACGGGCGTTGGCTTTTCACTGGATTTGCTTGAAAGACTCAAAACAAAATTCCCCAATCAATTCGCAGGCATAAAAGACTCGTCGCACGATGAAGCCTTTGCAACTGCTCTTGGTCAACGCTTTGGAAAAGAATTATTCGTTTTGAACGGCACAGATTCCTATTTCCACCATGCGCTGAAAAATAATGCCCAAGGCGCAATCACCGCTCCTGCAAATCTCATCTCCGACAACCTGCGCGAAGTTTGGGATTTGTTTCAGGAGGGCAAAGACCCATCCGATATGCAGGCAAAGGTCACAGAACAGCGGCATTTTCTGGAGCATTACTCCCCCATCGCACCTGTGCTCAAAGGCTTGCTTCATAAAATACACGAACTGCCGAATTGGTCAGTCCGCCCACCGCTGGAGGGTTTGGATGAGAAAACTCTTGAAGAGGCAGCGGAAGGGTTTTCAAAGATTTCGTTATCAAAGTAGAGACACGGCGGCGGCGTATCTCTACTTTGATAAATAATCTTTTGCGGCTTGCAAAAAATCCCACGCCTGATCTATCATCGTCTTTACAGAAGATGCCTGAAACCTGGCAGACACATCGTAATCGCTGGCAATTCGGCGGCTGAATGCCTCCAAAAACCACTTGTGATATTTTTTGTCGAAAATTCCAGTCTTGATGTAATGCTCTCCAAATGCCCCATGCACATTTCCGTGCTTGCTGAAACTCAAGTCTTTTTCATTCAACAAAGCCTCGGCAATGTAGAACATCGCATAATAAGCGCGGCTGATCGAATCAGCCAGGTATCCCCCCTTCAACAAAAGGTCGGCAGATTCAATGGCTTCTTCCGCCCTGAGCAGGAGCGAACTGCTTTCTTCTTTCATAGAGTTTAATCCCTTCGTTTTTGACATTGCGAAGCAGTGGCTTTTTTCCTGAAATCCAATCCCGCTCGCGCGAGAACATGGGGCTGACTGTAATAAGATATTGCAAAGACAGGTCGCTAACCAAATCAGCAGTGCGGCTGATTTCCTTATTATGGAATCGGAAAGTATCCAATACGATCAAAACATCCAGGTCCGAACCGTCTTCGTAATCTCCACGCGCATAGGAGCCAAACAAATAAATACTCCTGACACGGTCCCCGTACAACCGAGTCAGAGCTTGTTTGAACTGCTTTAAGACTTTCTGAATATTTGCGGGCATTTCCTGTTCCTATTGTTATCTGACCTAATTATACACTTCTAACTCTGGGAGTAAAATACATCCATGACAATCTGGCGATTACTTTGCACTCCCCCATCCACGGGCGCATGGAACATGGCGGTGGATGAATCCATTCTCGAACATATCCATCGCGGCGAGACAAAGCCCACCCTGCGTTTGTATTCATGGAATCCTCCCTGCCTTTCCTTAGGACACGCCCAATCCTTCAAAGATGTGGATGTGGAGAGACTCCAATCTCACGGCTGGGAAGTTGTGCGCCGCGTTACGGGGGGACGGGCGATCCTGCATACGGATGAATTGACCTACTCTGTGACAGGCAGCGCGGAAGAACCCGTGCTTGCGGGCGGCGTGCTGGAATCATATAACCGCTTGGCACAGGCATTGCTACATGCCGTTAAATCTTTGAGCGTGCCTGTGGAAATGAAAGAACATGAAGATGGACACATGCAGCAAAATTTGAATCCCGTCTGCTTTGAAGTTCCGTCCACTTATGAGATTACAGTGGAAGGGAAAAAGTTGATCGGCTCGGCACAGGCACGCAAGAAGGAAGGCGTGTTGCAGCATGGATCACTTCCACTTACTGGCGATCTGACTCGAATTTGCCAGGCCTTGGTATTCAAGGATGAAGCGGCGAGAGAGAATGCGGCGCAAAGATTACTGGCGCGCGCGACAACGGTTGAGTCCATTATCAGCGTGAAAACTGATTGGGAAATAGCAGCCCAGGCTTTCGTTAAAGGATTTGAGGCGCAGTTGGGAATCCACTTTCAGCGTGAGGAAATGTCCCGATCCGAATCCGAAAGAGCTGAAGAATTAGTCAAAGAAAAATATGCAAACCCAACATGGACGGAGCGAATTTGAAAAAATTTCTAGTTTATGGTTCGTATGGTTATACGGGAAGTTTGATCGTCGAACAGGCGGTCAAACAGGGATTGCATCCATTGCTCGCGGGGCGGGATGAAAAGCAACTGCGCGCGCAAACTGAAAAATTTGGTTTGGAATATCGCGCGTTTTCATTGGATAACACCGCCGCATTGGACTCTGCGTTGCAGGAAGTGGACGCGGTTTTGCATTGCGCGGGTCCGTTCGTGTTGACCTTCCGCCAAATGGCCGAGGCGTGCATCCGCAACAAAAAACATTACGTGGATATTAGCGGCGAGATCGAAGGCTTTGAAGCGCTGGCCGCGATGGATGAAGATGCAAAACACGCGGGCGTGATGCTGCTGCCAGGCGGCGGCTTCGACGTGGTTCCATCGGATTGTTTGATCGCGTATGTTGCTGGAAAACTTGCGGGAGCAACTCATCTTGAACTTTATATAAAAGGCATTGGCAGCGGAGTCTCGCGCGGCACGGCTCGTTCTGGAATCGAGAACAGCCACAGGCAGGGACGCATCCGCCGCGATGGAAAAATTGTCAGTGTGCCTAATTTATGGGACAGCAAATTTGTAGACTTTGGGCGCGGGCCTTCGCGGCTGGTTTCCATGGGCTGGGGGGATGTGAGTACGGCGTATCACAGCACAGGCATTCCAAATGTGACCGTGTACATGAGCTTCCCCGCTGCGATGGTCAACATGATGCGCCTTACTCGTTTCATTGGGCCGCTTCTTTATACTCGCATGGCAAGGGATTTTATAAAATGGCTCATTGGGAAATTCTTTGCGCCTGGCCCTTCACGCAAACAAAATGAAAATGGATTTAGTTTATTGATTGCCGAAGTGACCGATGGTAAACAAATTGTGCGCGCGAAATTAAAGACTCCCGAAGCGTATTATTTGACTGCGTTAACTTCTGTGGAAATAATCAAGCGCATCTTAAGTTCTGATTTCAAAACTGGATTTCAAACCCCGAGCAAAGTCTACGGCGCGGATTTTATTTTGCAGTTCGATGGAGTTCAGCGCGAAAGTTTGTAGCAACAAAGGCGGTTGGATGAAAAGCTGAAATATAGTCTGCAAAAAAATTATTCCATATTCTCTTGTTAGGCTTTTAATTTGAATTCAAAATACCCCATGGCTTTTCCAAGGTCGCTTGACATCTTTTTAATTTTGTAGCAAGGCTTAACGCGAAAAGCGCAAATCAGGCAAATTTACGCGAAAATAAATGAAAAATTCGCGTCTTTCGCCTTTTCGCGGAATTCGCGTTAAGATTTTCCTGACCTTGGAATAGCCATGCAAAATACCCATTTCTACCTTGCCAAGCTCGAATATTTGTTCTACAATGAGTTCAGAGTTTTATAAATGATCAACTTCAAGTTACTTTAGAAAGGATGTGTAAAGATGTTGGATTTAAATTCTGTAATGCTAGGTTCGATGCAGCCCCTCGTGTTGGCGGCTTTCTATGAAAAGGTGTTTGGAAAGCCCGCAGACATGGCCGATCAGGAAAACGGCTTTTGGGGATGGCAGGTTGGAAATGGGTTTGTAGGAATCCTGACCCATTCCGAAATGAACGGTAACGCAAAGGAACCTGGGCGCGTGATGATCAATTTTGCAACCCCACAAGTCAAAGAGGAGTTCGAGCGCATCAAAGCCCTCGGCGGCGCGGTCATCAAAGAGCCGTATGAGATGGGTGGCGGATTTATCGCAACCCTGGCTGACCCCGATGGAAATTATTTCCAATTGATGAATCCGATGGGTTAGTTACTGATGTTACGCACCGTCCCGAAGGTTTGACTGGAAAGCAAGCCTGAATTACGAGAACCTTCGGGACGTTCTGCGTAAGGTCAGTTAGTTATTAGACGTTATCGGAAATAGCGTTATGATAGGCGAATGATTGAATATGAA
>CAKKRM010000113.1 GCA_919902735.1 Anaerolineales bacterium
AGGAGATTGCTTCGGACAAAGAACAAGAGCGTCCTCGCAACGACATACCATTACTTCGTAAGGTGAGTTAATAAATTATGCGGCGCTCTGTATTTTGAAGATGAGGTGTGAGTTGAATTCCAAAGTAAAAAATTATTCGATCTTATTGGGAGTGGTGGGTGTGGTCGTTGCGTTGGATCAGTGGACGAAGTGGCTGGTGCGCGAGAACATCGAGTTTGGCGGGATGTGGCTGCCTGAGCCGATGATATGGCTCAGCCCGTATGCGCGCATTGTGCATTGGTATAACAGCGGCGCGGCGTTTGGCATGTTTCAGAATGGCAACCTGGTTTTTACGACCCTGGCTTTCATTGTGATCGGCGCGATTCTTTATTATTTTCCGCATGTGGAAAATGAAGATTGGACGTTGAAACTGGCGATGGGCTTGCAGCTTGCAGGCGCGAGCGGCAATTTGATCGACCGCCTGATGATGGGCAAAGTGACTGATTTTGTTTCCGTCGGTTCCTTCCCTGTTTTCAATGTGGCGGACGCGTCCATTACGGTGGGTGTGGTTGTTCTTCTTTTGGGTGTCTGGCTCAAGGAAAGAAGTGAAAAGAAAAAGGCTGCCGGGCAGGCAGTGGTCAGTGAGCAGTTGTCCGTGAGCAGTGAGCAGTCATCGAATACAACAGGACAAGGATAATGAAGAAATACGCCCCTCTGGTTACTTGTTTACCTGCTTGCTTGTCTGCTTGCGCGTGTTTATGTGGTTCCATCTCATGAGCGACCGAATCGAAAAATTCCAGAACAACGAGGGAAAAGCTGAACGCCTCGATAAATTCCTGGTTATAAACCTGCCCGAGTTTTCGCGGGCGCGTTTGCAGGGATTGATCGAAGGTGGTTTCGTTTTGGTCAATGGAGTTCCTGCAAAAAAATCAGGACAGGCGATAGACGCTGGCTTTGAAGTTGAAGTGCGAATCCCTGCGCCTGTGCCAAGCGGGTTGACGGGCGAGGATATTCCGCTCGATATTATTTTCGAGAACGACGATTTGATCGTGGTCAATAAACCTGCGGGGATGGTGGTACACCCTGCCGCAGGACATGCTTCCGGGACTCTGGTGAATGCCGTGCTGGGTTATGACCCGGACATGGAAGGCATCGGCGGGGAGGAGCGCCCTGGCCTTGTGCATCGGCTCGATAAAGAAACCTCGGGTTTGATCGTGCTGGCAAAAAATGAACGCGCGCATAACTGGCTGCAAAACCAGTTCCGTTTGCGAAAGGTGGAGAAGACCTACCTTGCGCTTGTGGATGGTAAACCGCCCACTCCTTCGGGCCGCGTGGAAGCGTCCATTGGGCGTGACCCAAGCCAGCGCAAGAAGATGGCAATCGTCCCTGCGGGGAAGGGGCGCGAAGCCGTCAGCGAATATAAAACGCTGGAGACGTTCAAAGAGCATACGCTTTTGGAGTTCCATCCGCACACGGGGCGCACGCACCAGATCCGTTTGCATTGTCAATTTTTAGGATGCCCGATCGTGGGGGATATGGTGTATGGAAAAAGGAATTTTACGGTGGATACCAAGCGTCACTTTTTGCACGCGGCAAAATTAAAGATCATTTTACCTGGCGAAAAAGAGCCGCGTGTATTTGAAGCAGATGTGCCGGATGAGTTACAAAAGGTTATGGAAGAAGTGAGAAGACTTGAATAAAATGGAATATGTAGACCTTCGCTCAGACACGGTTACAAAACCCACTCCCGAAATGCGCGAGGCGATGGCGGAGGCGGAGGTGGGGGACGATGTTTACATGGATGATCCCACTGTCAATGCCTTGCAAGTGAAGGCGGCCTTGATGCTGGGCAAGGAGGATGCGCTTTTTGTTCCTTCGGGGACGATGGGTAATTTGCTTGCGCTGCTCGTCCACTGCCAGCGCGGGGATGAGGCGATTGTCGGGGACAAGGCTCATATTTATATAAATGAGGCGGGGGGGATGTCTGCGCTGGGGGGGATTCATCCGCGCCTGCTCCCGAATCAAGCGGATGGGACTCTGGCTTTGGAGAACATCCGCGCTTCGATCCAGACCGAGGATGTGCATCACACCATTACGCGACTCATTTGCATCGAGAACACGCAGAACGTTTGCGGCGGCGTTCCGTTGACTGCGGAGTACACGGCGCAAGTTGGAAAGCTCGCCAAAGACAACGGTCTGTTTTTTCATATCGATGGCGCGCGGATTTTCAACGCGGCGGCGGCTTTGCATGTGGATGTGAAGGATTTGACAGACCCCGCTGATTCGGTGATGTTTTGTTTGAGCAAGGGACTCGCTGCGCCCGTTGGGTCGATGCTGGTGGGGAGGAGAAAATTTATCGCGCGGGCGCGTCATTTGCGGAAGATGTTGGGTGGGGGGATGCGTCAGGTGGGGGTGTTGGCGGCGGCGGGGTTGATTTCGTTGGAGAAGATGACGGGGCGGCTTGGGCAGGATCATGCCCGGGCGAAGAGTCTGTTTGAGGGGTTGAAGCAGGCCAGGGGATTAAAGCTGGAGGCGAGTCCTTCATCCAATATGATTTATTTTGACCTTGCCGATCACGTCACGTTGACGGATGATCAAATCATCGAGGAAATGAAAAAGCGCGGTGTGCTGGTGGATTGGGCGGGCGCGCGCCGCATTCGACTGGTGACGCATTATTGGGTGGATGATGCGGGGGTGGAGAAAGCGATCAAGGGTTTTGCGGAAATTTTGGGGTAATTCAAACAGCAAACAGCAAGCTGTTTGAGTCCAGATTTATGTTGCGGGTTCGATCTGGTCGCGTCCGCGCTCTTTTGCTATGTAAAGGCGCTTGTCGGCAATGTCTATTAGTTTTGTGATGTCGATGGTTTCATTGGGGAAAACGGCAATGCCCATGCTGACGGTGGGCGCTGAGATTTCGCGGTGTTCCTGGTTGCTGATTTTGATGGATGCCAGGGTTTCGCGAATGCGCTGGGCAACTTGCGCGGCGCGGCGGCCATTTGAGTTTGGGAGCGAGATGGCGAATTCTTCACCGCCCCAGCGCCCGACGGCATCGGTTTTTTTGACGTGCTGACGGATGGTGTCACACAGGCTTACGAGGACTTCGTCTCCAACGGCATGGCCGTATGAATCGTTGTATTGCTTGAAGTAATCAATATCCAGCATGATCAGGCTGAGGGGTTGTTTTTCGAGGCTGCAAATCTGTGCCTGGTCGCGTAGTTTTTGAATGAAGTAACCGTGGTTGTACACGCGGGTGAGGCTGTCGAGCCTGGCCTGTTCCTGGACAAGGGCATGGTGGTAGGTGTTGTCGAGGGCGAAGGCGGCGCGTTGTGCAATGTTGGATAGCAGTTCGAGGTCGGTTCGGTCAAATGCGTTGGGGCGGTAGGAGGCGATTACCATGATGCCGTTTACATGGAAGCCTTTCATGGGCACGCCCATCCAGGAGAGGGAGGCTTTTGGCTTGCCTGCAAGGGTAAAATTTACGCCGTCCAGTTGGATGGGTATCCGCAGGTCGGCGAGGAAGAGCGGCTGCTGGTTTTGAAAGACCCAGTTGGAGAGGGATCCTTCGAGGGTGAAGTCAGTTCCGTTGAAGTATTCCCCATCATCGTAAAACAACTCCATGTGAAGCTGGTTATCGTTTTGTGTGCCGATGTAGTAGGTATCTGCCTCCAGCACGTTTTGGAGTTCTGCGTCCAGCAGGGCGAGAAGTTGTTTGGTATCGAGGGTGGAGACGATTTGCTTGCTGATTTCATTGACGATCTCGAGGCGATTCATTTGTTTTTTGGAGATGGTTTTTAGCTGTTGTATGGTTTCCACGGTAATGAGGGAAGCAATAAGCAATCCGGCATGTGTAATCCACTCATTTAACGGCATGACTTCATTGAGAAAATTCAGGGAATGGATCAGGGAAAAGATAAGAATTAGAAAATAAGCCGGTCCACGGCTTGAAATAACGGATGTGGCAAGCGCGGCCATGAACATTAAGGTGTAAGTGAGATAATCGAGTTCGCGGGCAATCAGATACGGCAATAAACCCAGCGAAATACCGGCAATGACGGCGTTTATCCAGGCATAGGTTGTTTTGTTTGGGGAGAGGGTGTAATTTCTGTAATAAAAGCCAAGGTAGAGGCTTCCTGCGATTCCATACGCGATTATCCCGTATCTTTGAAGCTCGTTCGCTGGAGGATAGAGCAAGGTGGAGGCAATGATCGTAATGAATAAACTGACCATGCCTGCGATGACCGACGGCAGGATCGAGATGAGATTATCCTGGGGGCCGTATCCGAATTTGCCGCTGCGTTTGCTCATGGTTTATTCACTAAATACAAAGCCGGTTTCATCCTGCATGACAAGGTTTTCAAAAACATGAACGATACTTGGGTCAAATAAGATGCCTGATTGTTCGCGCAAATATTGAAGCGCCTCGTCAATTGAGATTTTTTCGCGATATGGGCGATTGCTTGTCAGGGCGTCAAAGGCATCCACAATGGAGAACATGCGGGCAAGAATTGGAATCTCCTCCCCGACAAACCCGCCTGGGTAGCCCGTGCCATTCCACCTTTCCTGGTGGTGGCGGATGAGGGGAATGGTATCCTGAAGGAATGGAATCCCTTCCACGATTTTTGCGCCTATGTCGGGATGTCGTTTCATGATTGTCCACTCATTCTCATTCAGCGGGCCAGGCTTGTGCAGGATGGTGTCGCTGATGCCGATCTTGCCAATATCGTGCAAAAGCGATCCGCGCTCCAATACCTTTAGTTGCTGATGTGAGAAGCCGAGGGTTTCCCCCAACTTTGTTGCCATGTAGCTTACGCGGAGACTATGCCCCTCGGTTTCCCGGTCTCGCGCATCCAATGCCGAGATAAGGGAAGCGAGCGTCTGATCGTAAGTTGCCTCCAGCATATCGTACGCGGCTTTGATCTCAACCGCCTGACGGCGCGACTCCACAAGCAGGAGCGAGCGTTCCAGCGCAATGGCGGCCTGGTTGACGAGGGCCTGCAAGTCATTTGGGTTTGCCGCCGGCTTGTTGTCATGGTCTTCCTGCACGTCCATCCATACCGCGCCGTATTTTCGAATGGGAGTTTGGATGGGCAGGCAGGTTCGGGTCACTGACTGTCCCTGCGATAAATGGATGAGCTGTCCCGAGTCCATGGCATCCTTGATAAGTTCCATGGGGTGCTGGTAGCCGTTGTGCATCCCGGTCTCATCAATTTCCACTTCTGCTTCAACCGTGCCTTCCATATTAAACAATACAATACCCGTGGTTACGCCTTTTGCCAGCTTGTGGGCGGTTTGGGCAATATCCACCGCCGCGCTTTCCATCGTCTCAGCCTGGATGATCTGGTTGCTCAAACGATAAAGCAGGGATGTGATTCGCAGGGAGGAGCGTAATTCCTGTTGCAGCCACGTGCTTTCAAATGCGCCCGCCGCCTGGATGGAAAGAAGCTCGGCAAGCGACTCGTCATTTTCCGTAAAGAAAACCTCATCTTGCTTTCCAAAGGCGAAAATCACTCCGATGTTCATTCGATGCCAGCGGATGGGAATGGTCAACATGCTTCGCAGCCCGGCATGATCGATGGTCAGGAAGGAGGTCGTGGCGTATTTTCTTACATCCCGAATACGAAAAGGCTGCGTAGCCTGAAAAGACATTCGAATTAGAATTTCAGAATTTGCCGATTCCACCAAAGATTCCAGCAGGTCCGGCGCATTGCCAGATGATGCGCTTTGGGTGAAATTCCGTTCCTGCCCCAATTGGATGTGAACGAACGTGAACCGGGCTTGCAGGATTCCCCGCACGATGGAGGCCACTTCCTGCGCGGTAGTCTTCGGGTCCACCATCGCCGAAAGTTGGCTGCCCGATTGAATGAGATTCATCAAACGCTGATGATATCCCGAGCGCTCCCAGGCGCGGCTTAATTCGGCGCCCACCGCTTCTGCCAGCCCGATATCAATACTGCCAAACGCGCTCGCTTTTTCGCTATTAAGAACGATCGTGCCATTTGTGTGACCGTTGAAGATCAAGGGAACGATCAATGCCGAAAGGTTGTTTTCATTTTTAAACAAAAGATAATCGGCATCCTCCCGGACATCATTGATGATCTGGGTTTTCCGCTGACGGATCGCGCGCCCAATCGCCCCGACAGAAATACTCTGACGATACCCCGCAGGGATCAGATTGGTCTGATGCCCGGCCGCAGCCATAAGCATCATTTCCTTTTTGTCCGGCTCGTGTAAATAGATCGAAACCAGCGAACAATCCAATGCGCGTTCCATCGTGTTAACGGCCAGTTGCGCCGCAACCGGCTGGTCCAATTGGTTTTCAAGCTGCTGGCTTAATTCCAAAAGCAGGGTAAGCTGCGCGTTGCGTTTCTTTTCATTTCCCAACTGGCGCGTAAGCGCATCGATCTGGTCTGTTTGCGCATTAATGCGATACCGCACCAACTCGCGGGTTAAGATAAATGGTTTAATATAGCGGGATAACCGTTTCCCCCAGGAACCAAAACCAAAAAGCTCGAGGTTTTCCTCCTCCCCGGTCTTCCCCAGTTCTTGAATCAACCCGTTGATCGTCATGAGAATCGTAAAAACCTCATAGTAAACGACCAGCGTCACAAGCGTAAAAAATATAAACGTGGCGCCCCGCACCGTAATGATCGAAATCGTTCTTTCATTCAAGGAAGGATCCAACAACAGAAGCAGGGCGCCCAGGAAGATCAGCAGGATCAACTCCAGCGTGGCCGCAATCAGCACAGCCCTGTGCCCAAGAACATCATCCTTGTTAATACTGATGCGGCCCCAGGGCATGATGTTATTGAAAAGCAAAGCCGCCATCCCCAAAAAAGGCAGAAACAAAGTTGCAAGCGGCGCAATCGATATGAAAATAAGACCCCATCCCAGCCAGGGGATGATCTGCAGGCGCACAAGCAAACCGTTGTATTTTAAAGAGGGGACGATGGCGGCAATTCCACCCGCAAAGGCAGTCACCAGAAATCCAATTGCCAGAAGGGTCTTGTAATTCACCAGGTCAAAATGAGCATACTGCGTATTTGAAACAGCCAAAAGGATACCGCTTGAAAAGCCGATTATCACAAATACCAGGTTTACATGATTGGACTGCTCCAAATGCCGCCCAAGCGGGCTGATCAAAATCAACAACAGCAGCCCCGTGTAGAAAACAATTTCGCTTTCAAGATAATACCCGGCCTGCCAGTACACCCCGGTGAATAGGAAAAGCAACACAACGGCCGCGCCTTGAATTAAGATCGCAATTTTTTTCCTGACCACCAGCACGGAAATGATCTGCAGCGACAATGCCATAATAAAACTCAACAACCCAAGCAGCATAAAGAGCCAGTTAAACTCAACTGCGTTGAATAATTTTAATTCCGCAGGAATCAACAGCAGGCTCGCTCCTAAAACCCCCAAAATCCCTGAGGCGAAAGCGCGCAGATCATGGTTGAATGGCTGTTTCATGATGCGCTAGGATAGCATAAGAACCAGATTTTATCTACCTCTCCCCAAACCCCAAAAGCACGGAAAAGCCAATTGTGATTTCTGATATAATCCCGAACGCAAATTGGCTCCATCGTTGGGGGCGCACCCATTTGTAAAAAACGCAGATACAGGTATTCATAAATGCAAAATTATATTTCCCTCGCTCAAATTGACGAAATCGTACAAACGATAAAAAGTCGGACTTCCATCCAGCCGATTGCGGGAATCATCCTCGGCTCCGGCCTTAACGGTTTGGCTGATTCCGTCCAAAAGGCAGTTCACATCGCTTATGCCGACCTGCCCAACTTCCCTGTCTCGACGGTTCATGGACACGTTGGCCGCTTTGTAATCGGCGAACTCGAAGGCAAGCCCGTGCTCGTCATGCAGGGACGCATCCACTATTATGAAGGCTACACCATGGGGCAGGTCACCCTGCCCGTACGAGTCATGCAGCGGATGGGTATCCCCTCCATGATCGTTACCAATGCCGCCGGCGGCGTGCATCCCGATTTCGAACCCGGCGACGTGATGCTCATCACCGACCAGATCAATCTCATGGGCATGTCTGGTTTGAATCCGCTCATGGGCCCCAATTTGGATGAGATCGGCCCGCGCTTCCCGGATATGAGCCAGCCCTATGACCGCGCCTATGGCGAGCTTGCCCGCAGCATTGCAAAGGAAAATGGAATTACCCTGCGCGAGGGGATTTATGTTGGTTTATGCGGCCCCTCTTTTGAATCCCCCGCAGATTTACGTTTCCTGCGGCTTGCAGGCGCAGACGCGGTGGGCATGTCCACTGTCCCGGAGGTAATCATTGCCCGTCATGGCAATATGCGCGTGCTTGGCCTTTCCGGCATCAGCAACAAAGCCAACCTGGATGGCTCCACGGTCACAACTCATGAAGAGGTTATCGAAGCGGGCAAGGTAATCACCCCCAAGGTGGAAAAGATCATCCGTGGTGTGCTGCGTGATATGTAAATAAGTTTCGCAAATGGCAGAATTCTATAAGTTCCTCGCCTCCTTTGAGGCGCTGATCTATATCGTGCTGGTCATTGGCGGCATGTTCTCCTTCCGCTGGCTATGGCGTTCCTGGCGTGAATGGCAGGTTGCAGTCTACAGCCTGGAACGGGAATTCTCGTCCCGCCGCTTTGGGCGTTCTGCCGTATTTTCGATATTTATCGTTAGCTTGTTCTGTGTTGAATTCTTCATGGCAACCTTTATCATCCCCAGCCTCCCTGCAGAAGTGTTCATCACCACCCCAACCCTGGACCTGATCTCGACGCCCACCGGCACCCTTTCCCCTGAAATGATGACCCAATTTTCAGGCCTGCCCCCGCAGGCAGTTGCGGTCAGTACCAGCGGATGTATCCCCGGACAGATCATGATCACTTTTCCCGAAGCGGGGGATGAAATTAAAGGCGCCAT
>CAKKRM010000114.1 GCA_919902735.1 Anaerolineales bacterium
ATCGTCCCGATGTCCTTCGGGAGGGAATCATGGGCGGTGCGTAAGGTGAGTTAATTACTCACCTTACGCGAAACGTCCCGAAGGTTCTCGTAATTCAAGCTTGCTTTCCAGGCAAACCTCACCGCACTAGCGCGCGGCGCAAGTGTCGGGACGGTGCGTAAGGTCACTTAATTAAAAAGAAGCGCGACAGATGCCGCGCTTTCCAATATTGCCTACTCCGATTTTTCGCTGGAAGCAGGTTTGCTTTCTGTGGATATGCTTTCTTTCTTTTCTTTTGCTTCTTTTTTATCGGCCTTCTTTGTGGGGGACGATTCGCCGGAGGCTGACTTGTGGTCTGTGGCGTAGAAGCCTGAACCCTTAAAGATGATCTTGGTGGGGGTGATTACCTTTTTGAGCGCTTTTTTACGGCATTCGGGGCATGTCTTCAAGGGGGCGTCCGTGAAAGATTGGTGGCGTTCGAATTGGACGCCGCATGATTCACAACGATAAGTATAAACTGGCATTTTTTCTCCTTGCTGCTTTCTTGTACTATCATGAGATTATAGCGTGCATGACAGGGCGTGACAAGCCTGCAGACCTGCCATGTTATAATTTTCTAATATATAAGTTATATATCATTGCGAGGAGGGTGTTCTTCCCGACGAAGCAATCCTTGTCACAATGTTGGAGATTGCACACCTGCACTGCAACAAACGCAGTGCCGCGCAGTGTCGGGCTATCGCCCTCGCAACGATGAAAAAGTGGAGTTTTTCATGCTCAAAATCGAGATTATTTACTGCGCGGTTTGACATTACACTGGCCGGGCCGTGAGTCTGGCGGACGAATTGCTCAAGGATTATGAACACGTCATTGAGTCGGTGGCGTTGATTCCTTCGGACGGGGGCAGGTTCGAGGTGAGTGTGAACGGGCAGTTGGTCTATTCCAAAATGGAAAAAAAACGTCACGCGGAAGCGGGCGAGATTCTAAATATCATCGCAAAGATGGTTGATTGAGGTTATGAATGGCAAAAAAGGGTAGAGTTTTTTCGGGCGCGCGCCCCACAGGGCGGCAGCATTTGGGGAATTACCTCGGCGCGATCAAGAACTATGTTGGGATGCAGGCTGAATACGACTGCGTGTATTGCATCGTGGACGTTCACGCGTTGACCACGGTGGAGACCACGCAGGAACTGAAACTGAATACGTTTGAGATGGCGTTGGATTGGCTCGCCGCAGGCATTCGCCCCGAAGAGTCAATTCTGTTTGTGCAGTCACATGTGCCCGAAGTGATGGAGTTACACACCTACCTTTCGATGGTGACCCAGTTCGGAAAATTGACCGACCTGCCGACCTTCAAGGAAAAAGTTCGTCAGCAGCCTGAGAATGTGAACTATGGCTTGGTGGGCTACCCCGTTCTGATGACCGCGGACATCGTGCTTTACAAAACGGACGTTGTCCCCGTCGGCATTGATCAGGCTCCACACATCGAGTTTGCGCGCGAGATCGTCCGTTCCTTTAATTATCGCTACAACACCAAGGTTCTGATCGAGCCACAGGTGAAGCATACTGAAGTCTTGAAAGTTGTCGGCATAGACGGCAAGGACAAAATGGGCAAGAGCTTGAACAACCACATCGAACTTGCCTCCACGCCCGAAGAGACCACCAAGCGCGTGCGTGAAATGGTCACCGACCCTGCCCGCCAGAGAAAGACAGACCCTGGAAACCCCGATGTTTGCAACGTCTTCACGATGCACAAGATCATGTCTCCACAGGAAGAAGTGGATATGATCAATGTCGAATGCCGCAGGGCTGGCATCGGCTGTGTGGATTGCAAACTGCGTTTCGCCGCCAACTTGAACAAACACCTTGAACCTTTCCGCGCCAAACGCGCCGAGCTTGAATCCCAGCAAAGTTATGTGCAGGATGTGTTGAACGACGGCGGAAAACGCGCCCGCGTCATTGCCCAACAGACTATGGTCGAAGTCCGCGAGGCGATGCAACTTCCGTAAATCGTAATAGAGATTAGAGATTGATAATTTACCAATCTCTAATCTCTTCCCCCTCATGCGCCTATTAATCCAACGCGTCTCCCGCGCCAGTGTCACCGTCAATCAACAGACCATTTCCAGCATCGGAAAAGGTTTGTTGATTCTATTGGGCATCGGCCACGGTGACGGGGAAGAGCAGGCGCAATTCATGGCAGAGAAAACAGCAAACCTGCGCATCTTTGAAGATGAACAGGGCAAGACCAATCTTTCCGTGTTGGATGTGAAGGGTGAAGCCATCGTTGTCTCGCAATTCACCTTGTATGCCGATACCCGCAAGGGACGCCGTCCCTCGTTTATTGATGCGGCTTTGCCTGAGTTGGCAGCCCCGCTTGTAGATCGCTTCGTTGAACTTCTACGCAGCCACGGCGTGCCGACTCAGACAGGTCAATTCGGAGCGAATATGCAAGTGGAAATTCATAACGATGGCCCAGTCACCATCTGGCTGGAAAAATGAACAGAAAACCAAATGCCCTCCAAAAATCCATCCATCGCTTATTGACGTTGAAATGGGTATCGGCTTTTCTTGCAGTTTTTCTTTATCGTCTCGATGCAACCGTCTGGAAGTTGAGCGGCGGCAAACATACCGTCACGGAGATCGTCGGCCTGCCCATCATTCAACTAACCACCCTCGGCGCGAAAACAGGCCAGCCGCGCGCCATAACGCTTGTCAGCTTATTCGACGGGGAAAAGATCGCGCTGATCGGCTCCAATTTTGGAGGCAAACCGAACCCAGGCTGGTATTACAACCTGAAAGCCAACCCCAAATGCACCGTGCAGTTTGGCGGCTATGCCGTCGAGTATGTGGCACAGCAGGTGGAAGGCGAAGAGCGCGAACGATACTGGCGGCTGGCTGTCTCCTATTATGCAGGGTATGAGAAATACAAAGAACGCGCCGCGCACCGCCAAATCCCCGTTATGCTGCTGGAGCGGGTCAAATAATTGCCAATATGAGAATTCCATGATAAAGTTGCAATTGTAGGATGCAAGTAGGTTTTCGTTGTGGAAGTATCGAGAAGACCGCTCAAAGCACAACATTTGAGTTGCTTTATTTACCACCCGATGAAAGACATACTGCGTCACCTTATTTTCACTTTTGCTTAGGAGGCAAAAATGTCTGAACGTGTAATCGGTACGGTAAAGTGGTTCAATGGAACCAAAGGTTTTGGTTTCATCGAGCGCGAGGGCGGCCCGGATGTCTTCGTCCATTTTTCAGCGATCAAGGGCGATGGCTTCAAGAACCTGCAGGAAGGCCAAAAGGTGGAATTCTCCATCGAAAAAGGCCCCAAAGGTTTACAGGCCGCTGACGTAGTCGTTCTCTAAACATTACCAACCAAAAAGAGACTTGCCCAAAGCAGGTCTCTTTTTTTGTCTAATTGCGATAGTGGACGACGGACGACTGACCATGGACCATCGTCTTTTGTCTGTCGTCCGTGGTCTGTGGTCGATTCTAAACCGCCTCTTTCGGCGCCCAAAGCTGGGCATCTGTTTCTACAGCCATTGCCCCCGCTGACAGCATATCCGCCGCGTCTTTATCCGTCCACACCCCGCCAGAACCGATGACGGGCAAGCCGATCATCGCCGCCGAGCGGACCACATCCAACGAGCGCGGGAAGAGGGACTGTCCGTATAATCTTCCCGTGATCAATTTTCCATCTTTGTCAACCAAAGCCCCGCGAGGAGAAGCGAGGCTAACAGCGTGTGCGCCGTTTTGAATTAACTTCGGCCCTAAACTTAATATCTGTTCATGGGGCAAGGCAAAGATGAGCGGAATTTCCCCAACGCACATTTCCAAAGTTAATGAAATAATGTCGTCGGAAAGCAGGGGAGCAAAACCAAGTTGAACCGCCATTACGTTATCGGCGTTTTCAAGTTCCCGCACCATGCGCTGAGCTTCTTCGGGTCTGTCCGCCATCAAATGGACGATAATGGGCAGGTCGGCGCGATTCCATTTGGCGGAGTATTTTTTCAACACATTGCTGAACCCAGGATTCGGCAGTCCCGTATGGAGCAGGAATCCGCCGGGGAATGGAATCAAGCTTGGTTGGGCAGTGGGCAGGCGCGGGCGCAGAGAGATCGGATTCGTCACGAAGGCGCCGAAGGAATCTAATGAGAGTCCATTGTGGATATCGGGCGCGAATCCAAGCGATCCCGCTGCGTTGATGAGTGGTTTGCTAAAATATAAGTCGCGTTTCATATTGTCATTATTTCGTCATTGCTTCGTCGCGAAGAACAAGAGCGCTCCTCGCAATGACGGGAATGGAGACCCATGCAACCCTTACAAGGAATTCGTGTGTTGGATTTAAGCCGCGTGCTCGCAGGCCCATATTGTACGATGGTTCTGGGCGACCTGGGCGCCGAGGTGATCAAAGTGGAGCCGCCCGAAGGCGATGAGACACGCGGATGGGGGCCGCCGTTCGCGGGCGGGGAGAGCGCGTATTATTTGTGCGTCAACCGCAACAAGCGCGATATTGTGATCAACTTGAAAACCGATGAGGGTAAAAATATTTTGCGTGAGCTTGCCATGCAAAGCGATGTGCTGGTGGAGAATTTTCGCCCCGGCACGCTGGAAAAATTTGGTTTGGATTTTAAAACCCTGCACGCATTAAACCCGAAATTGATCTATTGCTCGATCACGGGTTTTGGACAGACGGGTTCGATGAAAGATAAGCCCGGCTATGATTTTATGATCCAAGCCTCAGGCGGATTGATGAGCATAACGGGCGAACCCGAAGGCGAGCCGATGAAAACAGGCGTGGCGGTTGTGGATTTGTTCGCAGGGCAGAACGCCATCATTGCCATCCTTGCTGCTTTGCAGGCGCGCACGTTGACGGGCGAGGGGCAACATCTCGATATTGCCTTGTTCGATTCACAGTTGGGCTGGCTGGCAAATGCGGCCAGTAATTATTTGATCTCTGGTAAATTACCAAAGCGACATGGCAATGCGCACCCGAACATCGTTCCGTATCAAAGTTTTCAAGCCAGTGATGGATGGTTTGCGATTGCTGTGGGAAATGACCGCCAGTTCGCGCGGCTGTGTGAATTGCTCGGTAAACCCGAGCTTGGGATGGATGAAAGATTTGCCACAAATTCTGCGCGCGTGCAAAATCGCGCTGAGATCATTTCCTTGCTGGCATCCATTTTCAAAGATGCTTCTGTCTCTGAATGGCTGGCTAAACTCGACGAAGCCGAAATTCCATGCGGACCGATTCAAGACTTTGAGCAGGTCTTTTCCATGCCAACTGTCAAAGAGCGCGAGATGGTTGTGAAAATGAATCATCCTACCATTGGCGAATTGCCTCTAGTCGGCTCGCCGTTGAAGATGAGCGCAACGCCCGTCGAGTACCGCCTCCCGCCGCCGTTGATGGGGGAGCATACGGTTTCGATTTTGCAGGAATTATTAGGATATTCAAACGATCAAATTGGTAAATTGCGACTGAGCGGCGCAGTAAAGTAAGCGGGATTATAATTGGCGCATGAAGAAATTTCGACCGAGAGTGCGCGCGCTTAAACTTGCCCAAGAGGTACGCAAACGCCTGATGGAAGAATTGGGTCAACCCATCAAGGTGATTATGTTTGGCTCCCAGGCGCGCGGCGACGCGACAAAGGAATCGGATATTGACCTGCTTGTGATTTTGCCTTCGTTGGACAGCAAGATGTTGAATCTTGCATTTGACATTGCATGGGAAGTTGGGTTTGATGCGGGGAAAATGATCTCTATAGTTCCCGCAGAAAAGAACGAATTGAAACGCCTTGCTGTTTCACCCTTTTATCGCGCCGTAAAAAGGGAGGGAGTTACTGTATGAGCAATGAGCCTTACGACAGGAAGGCATTGATACAATATCGCCTTGAACGCGCCCGCGAATCTTTGAATGATGCGCGATTGATGCTTGAACAAAATGGCAGTCCCGCCGGTGTAATCAATCGGGCATATTACGCAATGTTTTATGCAACGCTTGCTTTGCTCATCACAATTGACAGGGGTTCATCCAAGCATCAGGGAGTCATTGCTCTTTTTGATGAAAATTTTATAAAACAAAACATCTTGCCTAAAGAGCTGGGCAAGATATTGCATCGCGCTTTTGAAATGCGTCAAGTGGGGGATTATCGTGATCTAATGGTCGTCACCAAAGAGCAGGCCATGGACGTGTTTAATTCAGCGATTCAATTCATGGATACAATCGAAGAAAAATTATCGAAAGATGGATAATTCCTAACCAATTGCAGCCATTGTACGTTCTAACCAAACCTCCGAGTTTTTTGCAAAGCACCCTGTGGGCAAAGAACTTAGAGGTTTGGTCTTTAAAGCTACGCCGTTTCCATCAGCCCCATTGCCTGTAACATTTCTTCGTTGCTGGCGAACTTGTATTCTTCGACCCCGCGTTTTTTGGCTTCCTCGGCTTCAACCGCTTCGAGGCGTTTGATATCGTCTTTCAAAACGATGGGCTTGGGAAGAGATTTCACTTTTTCAGCAACCGCTTCAGCGTTGGCATTGCCAAATTGCTTCGTCTGCAAATATTGAAATACCGCTTTGCCAGCATTGGTTCCATCACGGCGGGCATACCCCACCAAACCTTCGCTTGCCTTGCGAGACCAACCGCCAACGAAAACGCCTTCCACAGAAGACTCGTACGAAACCCCTTCCACGGGGAAGCGCGGTTCCTGATTTTTGACAAACTCATTCCATTGAGTCGGCAGGCCAAAGGATTCATCCACTTTATCGCCGATGGCGAAGATGACCGTGT
>CAKKRM010000115.1 GCA_919902735.1 Anaerolineales bacterium
AATCTCTATGCTCTCTGTGTTCTGTGGCGAATATTTTTTGAACGCTATTCCAACATAAGAAAAACTCTCTAGAATCTGCCTGACGTTCTTGCAAACCCGAATAACAAACTTCAAGCTGTAAACACATTGCAAAGTAGATTGCGATGGTATTAAGTGATAATAGCTTCACGGTAAAAATATGACCACAAAAATCCTTGTAATCGATGATGACATTGCCATCACTGAGTTAATGAGTATGCTGCTCAAGACTCACGGCTTCGATGTAATTGCCACCAACAGCGGCGCGGAAGGAATTAAACTCGCGCGCGAAAACAACCCAAACGTTGTGCTGCTTGATCTGATGATGCCTGAAGTGGATGGCTGGCAGGTCAGCAAATCAATTCGCGCATTCAGCAACGTTCCCATCCTGATCCTTTCCGCCATCAACGACCCGCGCATGGTCGCCAGCGTGCTGGATGCAGGCGCAGACGATTTCCTCGTCAAACCTGTGCCCAGCGGCGTGCTGGTTGCCCACATCAGGAAGATGGTCAGGCGGACTGGCTCGCTGGACAGGTCAAAGCTAAAAAAAACTGACGCGCTGGCCAGCAACACACAACCGCTTCCTTCTTAACCGCAAGTTGATTCTACTTAAAAAACACGTCCGCCGCTTTGAGAGTGGCGGACGTTATTATTTCACTTCAACAGTTTCAACGCCTCAGCAGTTTCCTGCGGAAATTCCAGCATTGGCATGTGACCAGCTTTCTTTAGCTTGATCAATTGCGCCGCTGGCAAAATGGATTTTATCTCCCTTGCCCGATCTATAGAGATAAGCGCGTCAGCATCTCCATGAATCAACACAACGGGGAAAGAGAATTGGGAGAGTATAGATGTGAAATCTTCCCGTTCCGCCATCGCCTTCAAAGCGCCAACAACCCCTGCCCTGCTTTGTGCCTTCATCAAAAGGTTGGTAAATTCCTGCACCTTTTCATTCGCCGAAAGTTTTGGGGTCATGGCATCCGCTACAACATCCACCCCTTTTTCCGCTACATCACGTGCCGTTTTATAGCGTCCCGCTTTTCGCTCAGGAGCATCGGCGGCAGCCTGCGAAGAGACCAACGCCAGCCCGCTCACACGCTCTGGATATTCTTTGGCAAAAGCAAGCGCCACATAGCCGCCCATTGAATGACCCGCGAAAGCGGCTTTTTCCAAACCGAGATGATCGAGCAAGCCTGCGATGTCATTTGCGAAATCCAGTATGGTGTAGGGAGTATCCACAGTGGAGGATTCGCCGAAGCCACGCAGGTCAGGGACGATCAGGTCATAATCGTTTTCAAGCAGGGGGACGACAGCATCCCAAATGGAAAGGTCGAGGGGGAATCCGTGAATCAAAACGAGCGGCGTACCTGTGCCGCTGCGGTCATAAGACAAATCTATATTATGTTCTGGTTGGTTTTCCATTTTTGCAAGCCTCTTTCTCTTTCTACTTCCATTTCACTTCCACTTTCAATTTACTGCCGAGTTTCGATTTATAAAAGATGTGCCCGTTATCACGCCCAAACTCGTAGACGCGGCGGGTGATGTCCACATCTGCCTTGCAGTATTCAGCGACTTTATCCAGATCGCCATTGCGAAACCAACGGACGGATTGAATCCCGTCCGCAGTTTTGGATGCGCCGAGTGTGGCGCTGGCGATGGTGTCGAGGCTGATGCGAAAGCCTAGAATCTTTTGCAGGTCGAGAAGCAGGTCAAGGGTCGGGAGAGAGGCGAAGCGGGTTTCAGGCGAGTATGGCTGAAGCACGCGGTAGTCAAATCCGATCAAATTAAATCCTATGACCTTCGTCGCGGATTTTAATTCAGCAATCAACGCAGGGACATCCTGCTCCCAATAAACGATGAAATCGTTTTTCTCTGTTGAATAGGTGACGCCGCAGGCAACTTTTAGTTTTTCGATATTGTCGCGCCCGCCGACTTCGTCGAACAGGTATTGAGATTCAAGATCAAAGAAGACGTAGTTCATATCACCTCGCTTCCATGTTACGTGTTGCGTATTCCGTCAGGATTCTCTTTGAGCCATTCGTGCGCAAATGATAAAGCCTGCTCGCGGTTTTCGATTTTTCCAGCAGCCTGATTCTCGCGGATGGTTTCCAGCAGTTGACCAATAACGGGGCCAGGCTTGAGGTTTAATTCCGTTATCAGGTCGCGCCCATCCAACAAACGCGGCGGGGTTACCACCTCTTCGGGGCGTTCCCAATAATTTTCAAGCAGGATGCGCGCGATATCGAGGTAGGCAGTCCAGGTTTCAAGCGTAAGCTCATTAGCGGAAGCGCCGCGCAAATCGGCAAGGCCAAGCAGGATGAGGTCTATGCCCGCTTTGCCGCTGTCGCGAAAGAAACGATAAATGGCTTTGCGCGACGGGGTTTGTTTGTCAGCCAGGAGGCGGCTGCCGAAGAAATGAATCCGCATGTGATGTTTGACGATGGCATGGATGCGTTCGACTTCGTCATTGCTGAGGTTGAAGGAGCGGGCGCGCTCGGCGGCAACTTCCGCGCCTTGCATGTCGTGGTCAAAAAAGCGGATGCGGCCTGTCTCATCAAGCGTTTTTGTTTCAGGCTTGCAAACATCGTGATACAAAGCGGCGAAGAAAAGCAGGGAACGATGGGAACGGTCTACATTAAGTGAGTTCGCAAAGTGGGCCGCAATCTGCTCGCGGAAACGCCCCAGACGCAGGCCAAGCAGACCCGTGAACATGTCGTTCGTTTTTTCGGCATCGTAGCCGACTCGCAAGCCAGAGATGACCTGGTTGAGATAATCCAAAACGGAGAGCGTATGTGTCCATACATCGTGGATGTGAGGCAGGGATTGTTCCACGCCTTTCATTTTGAGCAACTCAGGCATTAAATATTGAAGCACACCGAGCATTTCCAGCGCGCGGATGGATGCGTCGGCTCGGGGGCCTTGCAAGATTTTGAAGACTTCGTCCCGCAGGCGTTCGGCAGAGATGCGGCCAAGCTGGTCGGCAGATTGTTTCATCCACTCCCGCGTGGGCTTGTCTATCTTAAAGCCAAAAGCGGCGGCCTGACGCACTGCTCGTAAAATACGGACGGGGTCATCCGATAACGAGGTTGGCGAGCAGGCGCGGATGACTTTGGCGAGAACGTCTTTTGCGCCATCCAGGGGATCAACGATGGTATTGCCTTGCAGGTTGAGGGCAATGGCGTTAATGGTGAAGTCGCGGGCGCGCAGGTCTTCTTCGAGGTTGGCGCCACGATAGGTTGCGAAATCAAGGAAGGTGTGAGAGCCGTCTTCATTCGTCAGGATGACGCGGCCTGTGTCGCGTTCATCATCCAGGGGCATGAAGTGGGCATCGAGGGTGTTGGCGACTTTTCGAGCGAGGGAAATGCCATTCGATGGCAGGGCAAAATCCAGGTCGGGTGAGAGGCGGGAGAGTAGCAGGTCACGCACTGCGCCGCCGACGAGGTAAATTTCCTGTTCGGGGGGCAGGGCGTTCTTAATCCTATTGATTAATGGCGGTAAAGAAAAGTTGGCTGGCATAAAAACGATCTCTGGTTTTTCTTTGTAACGGCTGGAGAGCGAGGCGCGCAGGGCTTGTTCGGGTGTGCCGCCTTGAGCAATGACTCGTCCGCGCACGAGGGCCACCCAGCGGCCTGCATACGGCGATTGATGTTTTTCAGGATTGGCAGTCTCTTCGTTCATTTTATCCCCAGCCAATTGAATTCAGGCAGACGGTTTGTATTTGTTCAGGTCAACCACGCCGACGAAGGGCAGGTTGCGATAGTATTCATCCAGGTCGAGGCCGTAGCCAAAGACAAATTTATTCGGGATGGTGAAGCCAAGGTAATGGACAGGGACGTGCGCTTCGCGGCGTTCGGGTTTATCGAGCAGGGCGCAGACTTTGAGCGTTTTCGGGTGGCGGGTTTCGAGCATTTGCAAAACGGCTGAGATGGTATGTCCGCTGTCTACAATATCTTCGACGAGCAGCACGTTCCTGCCGCGAATATCCGTTTGCAGGTCGAGGGTGACACGGGCCGAGCCGGTTGACTCACGTTTGCCTGCGCCATAGGATGAGACGGCCATAAAGTCCATCATGTGCGGGGTGGTGATGTGCCTGCTGAGGTCCACCATGAAAGGCACGCCGCCGCGCAAGATGCAGATGAGCAGCAGGTCTTCATTGGCGTAATCTGCACTGATCTGCGTGCCAAGTTCTTTGACACGCGCCTGCAAGGTTTCTGCGTCTATTAAGATTTCAGCGAGCACATCCTGATAATTTTGCATATTCGCTCATGATAGTGGGATTGCTTTGCTGCTCGCCGTTTAAGGCTCGCAGCTCGCAATGACGTAATTAGCGCGGGACTTCGTGGTGCTGGCGACAGCGCGCTTCGTACAATTCTGCCGCGCCGACGATCACGATGGGTTCATCATAACGGGCTGGGTTGCCATTGACCAGACGCTGGGTGCGGGAGGCATTGTCACCACAGACCATGCAAATGGCGTGGAGTTTCAAGACATCCTCCGCTTCAGACATCAACACGGGCATGGAGCCAAACGGCTCGCCACGGAAGTCTGTATCCAAACCTGCGACGATCACACGCACACCGCGCGCGGCGAGTTCCTTGGCAACAGTCACCACTTCGGGGTCGAGGAATTGCGCTTCGTCAATGCCGACAACGGTTGTGTCGTTATCTATTTTTACACGAATATCGGCGGCTTTTTCAACAGGGATTGCGTCAAAGGTGGAGCCGGTGTGTGAAGCCACTTTTTCAGCCGCGTAGCGAACATCAATGGCGGGTTTGAAAACCTGTACTTTTTGCTTTGCGATGGTTGCCCGTACCAACCTGCGAATCAATTCATCGGTCTTGCCGCTGAACATCGAGCCGCAGACAACTTCAATGGAGCCGTGTGTATGACGCATAAAACCTCTTGTCATTGGAAGAAGGCTTTGCTTGACGAAGCGCCTTCAACCATAGACGAAGATTGCTTCGACGAAAAGCTTCGTCTCACAATGACTTATTTGGATTATAAAACAGGCAGACGTTTTAACATCTGCCTGTCTAGTTTACCTGAGAAACTTATCCCTGACAAAGTCCCTGTGAGGAAAGAGTTGAAAGAGAAGGCCTATTCGCCTGCTTCTGCGTTTGCTTCGGGTTCAGCCTGTGCTTCAACAGCTTTTTCAGCTTTTGGAGCCTTTTCAACTTTTTCAACTTTGGGAGCTTCCGGAACTTCAAAGCCCAGCGCGCGCAGTTTCTTCTTGGTGGTGGTAAGGGCAGACTGGCCATAACCAGCAATCGCCAACAGGGATGCATCGCCCTCGGCAAGTTTGGTAAGCGCCTGACCAATGGTCAAAACACCAGCCTTCTTAAGAGACTCGGCTGCGCGGGGAGCAAGAGCAAGATCATCAATGGAGCGATCCGGAGAACTCAAAGACTCTTCCTTGGACTTCTGTGTTTCCACATAAGACTGGCGCGCAGAAAGCTTCTTGTAGAAGCGATCCACCTGGCCTTCAACATCCAGCATTCTTGCAGACTCACCCGTGAAGAACGGGTGACAATTGGAGCACACGTCGATGCGCAATTCCTTTTTGGTGGATGTGGTTACCCACGTCTTACCGCAGGAAGCGCAGGTGACCTGTGCCTGGAAAACTGTAGGATGAATATCTGCTTTCATTATGCCGCCTCAGCCGGGACGATATTGACGCGCTTGCGTCCGTGTACAACATCGAACATCACAATCCCATCCGCAATCGCGAACAGGGTATCATCCTTGCCAACCAAAACATTCTTACCCGGCTTGATCTTGGTGCCGCGCTGGCGAACAAGGATATTGCCGGAAAGTACAAATTGACCGGCGTAACGCTTTACACCCAAGCGCTGGGAATTACTGTCTCTTCCGTTGCGGGTTGACCCGCCACCTGTTTTATGTGCCATGATTTACCTCTACTTCTTTTCAGTCTTCTTGGCTGTTGACTTTTTCGCGGCGGGAGCTTTTTCAGACTTTTTTGCAGCCGCTTCTTTCGGCGCCCTGGCCTGCTTCTCGACCCTGGCTTCTTCCTTCACTTCGGCCACTTCAACTGGCTCAACTTTGGGCGCAGCTTGCTTCTTCGCAACCTTGCGCTCTTCGCCAGCCTTGCCAATGAAATCGATCATCAAGCGCGTGTATTGATGGCGATGACCACCCTTCACACGGATGCGTTTCTTGGGGCGATATTTGAAGGAAACTACCTTGGGGCCTTTAACATGCTCCACAACGGTGGCAGAAACTATAATTTCACCAACAGTTGGGGTCCCGACCATGAAGACATCTTCATCGAGCATCATCAGGACGCGCTCAAAGTCAAACGATTTGCCTACTTCATGGGCAAGGCGGTCCACATCAATTGTGGAGCCTTCGACGGCGCGGTACTGTTTGCCGCCACTTTCAACGATTGCAGTTCTCATTTTTTATGATCTCCAGTCATTCACTTCGCCGCGGAGTTTGCGGGTACTTCGATTTCGCTCAGTACCTTCGCCTACTTTCGGGGAAGCTGGGTTATTTACAGGCAACCGCCCCGGTTAATAACAGCCGGGGCTGAAGCGGACGATATTATACATGCGGGTGGGCGCACCTGTCAACGGATTTTGAGGTGGAAAACATGGCTTTTCCAAAGTCCGTTTTATGTCAACTTGAGGGAGCGATTTCCAGCGACCGAAGGGTCTCTTGTTCCATCGTAGCGATGCTTCGCTCCGCTCAGCACGACATGATTCGATTTTGTCAAGCGATCTTGGAAAAGGGGCGCGCTAAAAGTTTGTAGATGAGTTGCTCCCTTCGCTGTCCTCGGCGAAGAATTTACTCGTGAAACGCCGCCGAGGACGGCGGCTTGAGCCTGATGACTAACAACCTTTGAGTGCTCCCTGGAAAAGCCCTTACGTGGAAATGTCAACGGGTGGACAGCCCAAATGGGCGGGCAGGTATCAGATTAAGAAAGAGGCGCTTATCCCTGCTTCGGGATGATGGCCGCGATCGTCCTTGTCACATTTTGGAGTTGGCCGGCGTGCGCCTTCAATTTATTCGCGTCGCCAGTCTGCAAACCAGAGCGAACATCCATGATGGTCTTTGAAGTGGCGGCTTCATTATCGATGATCTTCTGGGTAAGGCTTTCAAGGTTGACCAGCATCTGCATGATGTTCTTTGGGATGAGCGGCAGGTTCTTGAGGATGGGCAGAAGCACATCCAGAATGCCGTTGGCGGTGCGCGCATATTTGACAGTGAGTGTGTGCAGCGAGCCGATGGAAGATGTCAACTCGAGCGCGATCTCCTGGATCGAGTCGATCATTTCCTTGTGTTGCTCGATGATCTTGACGATGTCGTTGATCGAGCCTGTCAACTTATCGGAGAACTTGACGTATGAGGCAGCGCCTGCTTTCGAAACGACAGCGCCGCTTTTTACTGCGGCCTTCAAGGGGGTAGGCATAAGAATATCTCCTGGAAAAAATGGAATGAAATTTACCGGATGGAAAAAGTAAATTTGACCAACTATACTATCTATTCGCTGAAAATAAAGTCGCGGTCTTCCCTATTTTTTGTACACGGAACACATGGCAATCACGGAATTTTTCCGTAAAAAGCGGAAGATAATCTGTGAAATCTGTGTACAAAAAGTTTAGCTTTGAACTTTAAGAAAGCTCTGTATTTACAAGGATTTATACAATATGGTTGTTGCAAAGTCGCTTGACGTGGTTCTGAATTCATGGCGTCGTTTTAACGCGAACGCCGCGAAAAAAGCGAAAGAGCGCGAATTTTTCCTTTTTCGCGTCCATTCGCCAATTTCGCGTATTTCGCGCTAAGATTTTCCTGACTTTGCTACAGCCATGATTTATACAGGGATTTATATTGACACTCCCATACCCTCATGGTAAACTTTCGCCCGCTTAGTTAGTTGGTCCCGTGGTGTAGCGGCCTAACATGCGGCCCTGTCAAGGCCGAGATCGCGGGTTCGAATCCCGTCGGGACCGCCAAAGCGTACTATTTGGGGCAAGTAAAAAAACCGACTTTCAAAAGTCGGTTTTTTTATTTTATTTCCATTCACTTTTCGTAACCAAGCTACGGGGCCTCGGTATCAATAGACTTTATCGGTAATTAGAAAAAACGTCCCGAAGGCATTGTCCTGAGCCTGTCGAAGGGTTGCCGTCAAGCGCTCAAATTCCTCGAAAAAACCTTCGCGACGGTACTTATGTGTTATTTCCGATAAAGTCTAATATCTATGGGATGGGTGTATTGTCATAGTCAACCGACTCACCATTGCGGGAGCATTATGGTAAGTCCCTGTAAACTTTAAACGCTTGCTTCCAAGCGGATAATATGAAATAATTGTTTTATGTTCTGCCCAAAATGTCAGAGAGGAAATTTCGAGGCAAATAAACCCTGCCCTCATTGCGGCTTTCAAGGCGACGAAGCGAGACTCCATGAATTGGATCGTCTCCGATGGCTATTAAATGAAATGAAAGGGTGGAAAAAATTGAATGTTGGGGCTGAGTTCATTTCCCGCTTGAAAGAACATTACACCGCACGTCTAAAAGAGGAACAGATCATATTGGGATTACGCCTGCGTTCTTTCACGCCCGAAGAAGCGGAAAAAACCTGGCCCAACCTCGAACACCTTGAAGCGCTTTTGGAGAAAGTAGTGGAATGGCGTAATTCTGGTTATTTCATATCAGATGCGCGAGACCCTGTCAAAACCCAGCGCGCTCACGCGGAAGAATTACGTCAACGCCTTGAAGGACATCGACACCCCAGCTCGCCTCAAACTGACAATACCCGACTCGATGCGCTTAATTTTTTACTCGACAACATTGACTTTCTCGATTCCAAGCAGTGGTTCAAATCGCAAAACGAAAAGGAAAAAGCCGCAGCGCCGCTTACAGCCGAGAGACATGAACTGCAAATTCGGCTCGGATTGATCCCCGCGCTCAAACCCATAGAACCCGCGCAAGTCGAATCTGTCCCTGAGATAACGCCTGTAGTAATGGAATCCGCTCCCCCGTCCAGGCCGATGCGTGAAAGATTTTGGAGCGCGGTCCTCTCGGAGCGTACGCTTCAGGGGCTGATTTTCTTCGGCATCTTCCTTTTATTTACTGCGGCAATATCCTTTGTCGTTTGGGGATGGAAAGATTTTCCTGCATTCGTGCGCGTGCTAATCCCAACAAGTTTTACGATTCTCTTTTCCGCACTAGGCTGGTGGGTGCGAAATAAAACAAAGTTGTATCGTTCGGGAATTGCCTTGAGCGCCATCGCCGCGCTGTTCATCCCAATTGATTGTTACATTGCCTTCTTCACATACACATCCATGGAGGCAGGCTGGGGAAATTTCTGGTTCTGGACTTCGGCCATCTGTTTGATCGCCTATGCTTTTTCAACATTGAGGATACAAAGCCGCTTCTTTGGTTATCTGACAGGCATGGCGGTGGGAAGCCTTGCGATGGCAACCATCGAAGTGACACGCGATTTCACGCACATCTCGCGGGATTGGTTCACCGCCAGCGTATCGATCACTGCGGCAGGACTGATTATGCTCGCGGCGCAGATCACGCGAATGAAGGAAGCGGAACGATGGCAGGTGTTTGCAGAGCCGTTCCGTTATTTGGGTTTGATTGTCCCCGGCCTGCTCATGCCGTTGACGCTTGTAATGAGACTGACAACACGCGACACCTTCGACGCATTACATTACGCAATGACCATTAACTGGTTTATAGGCGGACTCGTTTTCGGTTGGGGCGCGGTTCATCATCGCAGTCGCAGCTTGGGGGCGCTCGCGGCCATTTCCCTGCCGATAGCCGTTTTTATGGGACAGGCTGCTTTCTTCCATAACATGGGTATCAATCCTGCCTGGCACGCGTTCGGGTTGGCATGTCTCACGCCGTTGTATTTATACGCGGGGAAAAATCTGCTGGATGTAAAAGACGAAGCAATTTTGCGGGCACATGGACGCACAGCCACAACATGGGGCGCGGCGCTGATGATTGTCTCCGCGCTATATTCACTCGCCGACCTGACCAGCAGCACGCCTGCGGCTGCAAGCCATGCAGTGTTGATGTTCAGCGCAACAATGGCATCCGTCCTCTGGAAGAGACCGCGCTACTTATCCGCGGCATCCTTCTTCTCGTTCACCGCGCTGACATTCGTGATGACCGAGTTAAAATTGAATTTGTCTGATTTGAGTGTGGGCTGGATTTCGCTGGCTCTTGGTCACATTTTGTTGGCGCTTTATCTTGGGAATAAGCTGCAACGGATAACGGCTTCGGCAACCGACTCCACCACAGTTTCAGAGACAAAAACGGGTGAACAGACAGCGTATCTTTATCCTCTTGTCGTTGCTGGATATGTCATCGCGGGGCTTGCAGTTTTTCCGCCTCTTGCCCTATATGATGGCGATATGATGGTTTATGCGCTGGGCAACTGGCTTGTGCTTTCCGCGTGGGGCGCGTATCTGGCTTATAAACGGACGCCAGGATTCCTGATAACGGTTCCAACAATGGACGCGTTGCCAAAGGAAAAACGCATAAGAACGGAATTGCTCACGACAGGAGCGATCTATCATTGGCCGGCCGCATTGGCGCTTCCACTTTGGGTGTGGATTGCATTCACAAATCTTCGTCCTACAGATTACAGCCTGCCGCTTGCATTTGCAGCTTTGGCGTGGGCAATGGTTTTCGTCAATCACTGGCTGCGATTTACGGAACAGATGTGCCGGGCCCCATGGCGTGTGGTTGGGCTGGTTGTCGGTGTGGTCGCAGTGTCATCCGCTTTTGCTGTGGCGCCGCGTGGATATACTCCCGCAGTTACATTATTACTGCTTGGGCTGCTTTACTTTGCAGACGCTGTTTCGTCTCTTCAACCGCCTGAGTTTTATCCCGCAGGGTTGGTCACAGCCTGGGGATTGATGGCCTTGCTCAATAAGATGAATTGGAACACCGAAGCAATGACGTTCAGTTTATGTTTGTTGATCTTCGTTTATTTTCTCGCAGGATTGGAATCAGAACGCAGGCGGATCGCGTACGCAACGCCGAAGTTTCTCGCGCCGCTTTATGACACGGCTCACCTGCTGACGCTGTTTGTCCTTGCGCGCGTGGGTATCAATTTATTGATTGAGTTCATCGATATTGGAGAGTGGACAGACACCACGCAGTTCTGGGGCGCAGCCGACTTGATAACTTTGGCAGGCAGCTACGCTCTCTTTGCATGGGGACGTTATCAGGAACGCTGGGCACATGTCGCGGCATGGCTCGGTTTCGGAGGCGGCGGTCTCATCGCCATCGTTTACAGCCGTGGACATGGCTCTTCAGCCGCGATTGGCGCGGTTATCGCCTCGCTGTTTATTCTGGCAGAACGTGGAATGAATTATTTAATAAGTGGAGCAGGCGTAAAGAGAAGAATGCGCGCTCGGGCGCGGCTGGTATGGATTCTCTTTCGACGGCCTCTACTTGTGACTGGCTGGATCGCTTCGGCAGGGACTATCGGAATGGCTCTCATCCATAACCTGCTTTTGCTCGGCGGCGGACGCATCCAACAGACGTGGGCAGCGATAGGTTTGACCATTATTGTTGTGTTGTATGCACTCTCGGCACGCATGTTTAGGATGGCGCGTTTCGTATGGCTGGCCGCATTCCTTTCTTTCATTCCCTGGACGCTTTATCACAACCTCGGCTGGTTCACATCATACAAGCCCGTTTTAACAGAGTTCGCCATTGCATGGACGATTCTGGCGTGGGTAAGTTTTCTGATCAGTTTATGGGTGGGGCAAATTGGCAAATTGTCCTACGCCATGCCGTTGAAAACATTTACACACATCCTTCTGCCGTTTTCAATGCTATGGGCAATCGCAGATACAGATGTGAGTCTCGTAACAGTTGGGCTTTCCATTGCCTTGTATGCGACTTCCGCGTGGCTGTCTCATCGTCGAATCAAAAAGTCGTCAACGGATGTACTCAACGGATCGCTCCGCGAAACGGATGAACGGATGGAGTCCGTTTCCGCAATATCAACTACGCGATTCTTTTATCCCGCGCTCGGATTGATTCCGTTGTGGTGTGTTTATCTGCTGGACTGGTTATTGCCGATGGCGCGGCACGAACATTTTGGACTGGTGCTGCTGCCCTTTGGAATCATCGGATTGATAATTGGATTACGCCTTGAACTGATTGCGCCCCACGCCGAATTGAAACGCGCATATGGAATGCCCGCGTTTATCGTCGGATATGCAACGCTTGTGGTCGGGACATTGCTTACCGCGCACATCACAGGGTTGCTTGTGATGACTTTGCTATATGACGCGCTCCTGCTTGCGGTATCAGCGCGCGTATTTAGGAATCCGATGTGGGTTTATCCTGCATCCGCACTGGGTGCGCTGGCATTTGCCATCGCGCTTGGCGAAGGAAATATTCCCGCTGGCAGAGAAGGCTGGTGGCTCATCGGTCTCGCAGAAAATTATCTGCTTATCGGGTGGGCCTTGCGCCGCGTGAATTTATCAGGGTACGCATCGGGCGTGATGGCAGTCGGATTCGCATTGATCGCATTGGGTCTGCCTCCTTCAAGCAGGGATCAAGTTGGCGCAATATGGGGCTATGGAAGCGCGGCGCTGCTCTATGCAGTCAGCGCATTCTGGCTGCGTCAACCCTTACTCCTCGTCCCCGCCTGCGCATTGATCGTCGTGCCTTATGCGGTCACACTGCACCGCTCCAATCTGCAAACAGATTATTATGGCCTTGCGCTCATGCCTGGCGCGGTCATCGCGCTTAGCCTCGGCTGGCTGGCAGACAAGCGCTATGGCGCATGGAAAGACTTCCCCTGGGATAAACTTATAAACTGGCCGCAGGCCATCATCAACAGGCTGCTGAACTGGTGGGGTCTGGCACCATACATTTTGGGATTCGGCCTGGCATTCTTCAGTCCGCTTTTCAACGGGGCACGCGTTGATTTGCGGGCCTTGACTTTGACGCTCCTGACTCTTATCTGCGTTTGGGCAGTCTTCCGCTTCAAACTCCGCGGATGGCTGTTTGCGGCGCTACTGGCATTTCATCTCGCTGTGAGTCAGTTCTTCCATTATCTCGAATGGCAAAAACTCGACTGGCAGATATGGTGGCTGCGGTTCATGCCGTTGACTCTCGCAATGGCGGCTTTGGGGTTGTTCATCGAAAAACGATTCAATGAAGGCTCGCCTCTTAAAGCGGGCAAAATGAACCTCGGCTGGTCGCGCGTGTTCTATCTTTTCCTCGTCGCGGACATGTCCCTTGGCCAGCTCAGCAGTTTGAGCGGAACAAATGAAAGTGTGGCAGTGACCTTAATCCACGCATTGGTATGCGCGATCCTTGCATCAGTCTGGATGGCGAACAGACTTCCATATCTGAGCGCATTGCTCGGAAGCATCGCCTTAATTCAATGGCATTTTGCTCTTAATATCGAAATAGAATATTTGCCTGTCATGCTCGCGGCTCTGGCCTTTGGCTATGTAAGCCTCGGGCTGGGATATAAGCTTCTTAAACAGAATCCTGCCCCAGGTCAGGAAAAAGAGGCGTTCTCATTTGGTCCGCGCTGGCTGTCGGTTTGGGAAAATCCACTAAGCAGGTGGGGGTTCACCTTGTCCACTTTATCGATAATATTAACTTTCTTCATCGGACTCAATCTCTCCAGGTGGATCATTCGGGCATTGCTCGGGCTTGCTTTCCGGCACCTTGTTGAATTCGAAACGGTTTGGATGGCAGTCTGGGTACTTTCGCTGGCTGGGCTTTTATACGCGCTCGCAGCGGCGGCCTATCAGAAATTACGGCTCGGATACCTTGCAGTGGCGATGTTGCTGGGCGCGTGGTATTTGTACGCCTTCTTCATCAACGCCTGGGCCAACCTGCGACTCGTTCAATGGTATGCCATACCTGTGGGATTGTATTTGCTCGGTATCGGATTCCTCGAATGGAATCGGAAAAATAAACTGTTGGCGCGCTGGCTGGATTACGCCGCATTGCTTTTGATGGCAGGCTCGTTGTTCTGGCAAACCTGGGTCTTCGGATGGTTGTACGCGCTGATGTTGATGGCCGAAGGATTGGTTTTCATGTTTGTCATGGGAATTGGCCGGCGGCTGAGGAGATTCTTTTACGCGGGTTTGACAGGCGCGATGCTGGCCGTGCTGGGACAATTGCTGAATTCATTGCAAAATATCAATCAATGGCTTGTCTTTGGAATCATCGGTTTGCTGATGATTTCGGGCGCAGTTGCCATCGAGCGCAATATGGAAGCCCTCAAAACATGGCGCGATGAAGTAGTGGAGACGTGGGAGTGAATAACTCACCTTACGCGAAATTGCGCGCTTTAGGGTATGTCGCCCTGAGCGACAGCGAAGGGTCACTAAGATCATCCCAGAGACCCTTCGCTCCGCTCAGGGAATCATGTTTGGTGCGTAACATCAATGAATAATAAAATGGAAAGTGAAACCTCCGTCGGCTTCAAGCGAATGGTTATGGCCATCAGCGGTATTCTGATGCTGATTGGGCTGCCATTGAGCGCCAACCTGCTGTGCGCGCTGTCATCAAATTATTTTCAGTACGGTAATATGCTTTACAGCGTATTCAGCTTCCTTGCCGTATGTCTTACTCTGGGCGTCGGAATCGCGGCGTTCATTCACAGCAATCGTTCCATTCAGAAAAAGCCGTCACAGCCTTTGCGCCTGCCCCCCATTCCATGGATGGTGGGCGCGTTCGGTTTGCTCCTGCTGCTCGGCCTTTTCTTCTTTAACGCGAATGTTGCGGCGGGGATTTTCTTCCCGCCCATTTTAATTGCGCTGGCGGCTCTCCCGCCGTTGTGGTCGGTGGCATGGTTCGCAGGAACAAGCTCAGGGTCATCAGATTCGGAGTCCAACGACTCCCGTCGTTGGACATTTCAAAGTCAGGAGATTTTGGAATCCGGTTTAGTATCGACGAACGGGACGCACATCACTTGGCGGCGCGGGGTAATGGCTTTTATCGGCGGCGCAACCATTGGCGTTTTTGTCGCGCTTATCCTGGAGATCATTCTGCCTGCGATTGTCCTTGCGCTGGTGTTCGATCTGGCGCATGTTGTGAGAAACAGCGTCAGCGCTCTGCTTGACCAATTGGCAGGCTCTGATATCGCGGATGCATTAACCAACCCAGGTTTTATTTATGTTTTCATTCTCATCGCGGTCATTGCGCCGCTGGCGGAGGAATTTGCCAAACCGCTGGCCCTTCTTCCGATTTTGCGACGCCTTAATCGCAAGCAAGCCTTTTTGCTGGGCGCGCTTGCGGGCGCGGGATTCGCAGCCGTAGAGAATGTCATCTACACCGCAAGCGGTTACGAATTGTGGAGCGGTATTTTGGTCATCCGTTCACTGGGCGGCGCGCTGCATCCGCTCGGCGCGGGGTTGATGGCGCTGGCATGGCGTGATGTGTTATGCGAAGAGCAGAGCGCGTGGTCGAATTGGTTAACACGCTTTGCCATCGCAGTCGGTGTTCATGCCGTGTGGAACGGCGGATCGCTGCTGGTGATCACGGTCGGCGGCGCAGGTCTGTTCGGAGAACTTCCTGCAGAAGTCGGCATTCTCGGCGTTTCGGCGGCAGGCGCGATGCTGGCTTTTCTTATCCTGCTCGGAATTTCCGCTTTATGGATGGGGCGCATAGTTGGGCGCGGCGAAAGCCCGCAGAGTTTCCCCGACGATAAGCAGACAGACGCTTCACTCCCACCCTCAGAGCGGACTCTGGCTATATGGGCATTGGCCTGCCTGACAGCAATCCTCCCAATCGGAATCGCAGGATTGAGTCTATGGCTGCCGTAATCAAGTCAATTCGGACGAAGCCATTTAATTGGAATGGATGGATTCCCATCGCCTTGATTCTTGTCAACGGATATATGTGGGTGGTCGCCATCCAATCCGCCTTCAAACCTTATGTAGTGGACCCCATCCGCGACCCCGAAGTCGTTGCCCTGCTGGATTACATTCAGTCAGGCGAACATTCAGGCGAAGCATGGCAGGTCAATTTAACCGAATTGGAAGCGGAACAGACGATTACCTGGTATCTGCAAAAATATCCGCAAATCCCGTTTGAACATCCAAATATCACCATCACGCCAGACTATGTAGGCGGCGAGGGCGATGTAACTATTACAGGTATCCGCATTCATGTCAGTGGAAAAGCAAGCGTCATACTGAAGGACGGCCTGCCAGTTGTGAAAATCCTTGAAATGAACCTGCCCCTGCCCACTTCAATACGCAACGCGATCGAGAATGAGATTCAGGTTCAATTGCAGCGCGCAGATCTACTGCCTGT
This sequence comes from Anaerolineales bacterium, assembly GCA_919902735.1. GTDB lineage: Bacteria > Chloroflexota > Anaerolineae > Anaerolineales > Villigracilaceae > Villigracilis. Next base: position 16,299 of record CAKKRM010000115.1, read on the forward strand.
TCGATTCACGTCGGCAGAGTGGGGCGACGGGGTTGTCCTCGTCAAAGGGGTGATACGGTAAACCACACTACTAAACACGGGAATAAATTGCGCTTTTGCCGAATGGAATTCTTAACGCAAAGGCGCGAAGGAAAAGCCCTTGAATCTTTGCGGCTTTGCGTTAAAAAGGAAAACCGCAATTCATGACCGCGCCCAGTATAGTTTCGGAACGGTCTGGGTTGCAAATCAACCCAAACCGTTTTGTCTTTAATGCGCTCTGTGGCCGCTTA
>CAKKRM010000116.1 GCA_919902735.1 Anaerolineales bacterium
CGCGCATGGCAACGGCAAACGCTTTTTGCCCGCGCATCATCACGCCTTCGATGACAGCTTGTCCGCCGTAGGTAATGATTCGATCTTCCATTTATTTTATTTTCCTGTAGGGGCAGGGCTAAGCCCTGTGGGTGTCCCTGCTCCGCGTTGAAATCAATTGGGTGTATTTCATTTCAGTTGAAACAACCGTCCCGAAGGTTTAAAAAACGGCCAAATTCTTCGAGAAAACCTCACCGCACTGGCGCGCGGCGCAAGTGTCGGGACGTTTCATCCTTCAACTCATTTGAAACACACCCAAATCAATTCGTAAAAGGGCGACCCTCGCGGTCGCCCCTACGAATTAAAAATTATAGAAAAAGTGAGTGAAGGCTTCGATGCCTTTGTACCATGTCGGCAAATGCAAGCGTTCATTCGGCGAGTGGACGTTGTCATCGGGCAGGCCAAAGCCAGTCAGCAGTGAATCCGCGCCAACATATTTCTGCAAAAGAACAACAGAACCAATCGAACCGCCTTCACGCTTGAAGTAAGGGCGCCTACCCCACACGGTTTCAAGCGCTTTGGAAAGAGCCTGCACGCCAGCAGAGTCAGTCTCCACCAAAGCCGCGCCCGCATTGTGCAAATTGGTCAATTCCCATTTGATGGTCTTGGGCGCATTCTTTTTAAGATACGCCTTCATTTGCTTGTGAACTTCTTCGGGAGTTTGGTCCGGCACAAGGCGGCAGGAAATTTTCGCCATTGCCCATGCGGGCAAAACAGTTTTGGAACCTTGCCCCGTAAACCCTGAAAGCAAGCCGTTCACTTCCAACGTCGGGCGCGCGCCCACACGTTCAGACGGAATAAATTGCGGCTCGCCCCACAAAGCGGGTACGCCTGTCATCTTGATCAAATCCTTGCTGCTGACGGGCAAACGCTTGAAATCTTCGCGTTCCTTTTTGCTCAACTTGCGGACCTTGTCATAATAGCCGGGCAACGTGACCTTTCCATTTTTATCGTGCATCCCCGCGATCAGCTCGATCAATGCCTGCGCGGGATTATGAATCGTTCCGCCGAACAAGCCGGAGTGCAAGTCTTTATCCGGGCCGAAAACTTTCAATTCAAAATAGGCAAGTCCGCGCAAACCAGTGGTGATGGTTGGCTTGTCCGGGCCCATCATGCCTGCATCGGGGTTCAAACAAAAATCACAGGCAAGCAATTCTTTATTATTTTTGATGAATTCACCGAGATGCTCCGAACCGATTTCTTCTTCGCCTTCGACCAGCCACTTAAGATTGACAGGCGCTCCTGTCGTGCGGACAATTGCTTCGACCGCTTTGAGAGACGCCACCACCTGGCCTTTCATGTCCGAAGAGCCGCGCGCGAAAAGATAATCGCCTTTCACCACCGCATTGAACGGGTCGGATGTCCACAATTCCAGAGGGTCAACGGGCTGCACATCATAATGCCCATAGATCATCACCGTCGGCGCGGACTTTCCCGCCCCCAGCCACTCGCCATAAACTACAGGATGCCCGCCCGTCGGCATGATCTGCACCTTATCCATTTTGATGGAACGCAACTGTGCGGCCACCCACTCCGCGGCGCGCTGAACATCGCCCTTGTTTTCATCGAGGGTGGAAATGGAAGGAATGGCAAGAAATTCTTTCAGTTCACTCAAATAGCGGTCACTGTTTCCGCGAACGTAGTCCAATGCTTTCTGAACGTCTGACATGATAGATTCTCCTTTTTAATAGCTTATACCCGTCATTGCGAGGGCAACGCTCGTCTGCCCGAAGCAAGCTCTAATATTTTGATGGAGATTGCTTCGCCGCCGAAGTACAAGGGCGGCGGCTCGCAACACTTGCACTGCACGCAAGTGCAGGTATGACGAAAATATTATGGAGCTGTGGTCGGTACTGGTGTTTGCTCTTCAAGAGTACGGCGGGTCACAAGATACCATTCTGTGATCAATGCCAGACGATCGCTGACATCATACATCGGCGCGACCTGTACGCCCTGCACCTGCACATCCACACCATAGGAATAGACGGGATAATACAAAGGCAGGGATGGCATATCCTTCGTGAACACCACCTGGAAATTACGATACAACCGCGCACGCTCGGTAAAATCTGCAGCGGTGCGGGCGGTTTCGAGAAATTCACTGGCGGTGCGGTTATCCCATTGCGAGTAGTTCTGTCCGCCCGTGGCTTCGGATTGATGCCAGAATAAATACGGGTCGGGGTCCGGCGTGCGGGATGTGTTCAAGTCTGCAAGGGCAGCCTGATAATTCCGCGTGGTGAGAAAATCGTTGACGAGCGAGTCGTAGGCAACGGTTTGCAAATCAATTCTCACGCCGATCAAAGCCCAGTCTGATTGGATGGCTTGGGCGATCTGAGTGTGGATCGTGTCATCGGGATATACAAGCGTAAAGGTCAGGAATTGACCGTCTTTGGCGCGCACATCCCCACCGCCGGCGGGAATCACATATCCCTCTTGTTTGAGCAATGCCGTGGCGGCATCGGGATCATATTCAAAAGTTTCGATCTCTTCATAATACGCCCATGAACCAGACAGGATGGGACCGTTTGCAATGACCGCCTGTCCCTTCAAAATATGCGAGACAATGATGTTGCGGTTGACGCCGAGCAAAAGCGCGCGGCGCACACTGGCATTTTGTAAAAATGGAACATTCGGATTATTGTTGTTCAGGAATATCAATCCCATTTGCGGAAGGCGGCTGGTATACACCAACAAGGTCGGCTCTATCAATGCCTGTTCGAGAACATCATTCGTCAACTGGCTGATGCCAAGCACTTCCCCCTGCTGATATGCTTCAAACGCAGCGGCAGAGCTTGGGTAATACCGAAAAACAACCTGCTCGATAAATGGGGGCTGGATGAAATAATCAGGGTTGGGAACAAGCACCACGCCTGTGATTTGCCCGCCGCTCGTCAACAAACTATCGAATTTGTACGGACCAGTGCCCACGGGATGTAAATTAAATTCCGCAGTAGCGAGCTGGTCGGCTGGGATGGATTCCAGCAAGTGCTTTGGTAGTACGCCAAAAGTGGCGTAATCCAGGAATGGGGCGAACGGTTCAGGGAGCCTGACTTGAAGTGTCTTATCATCAAGTTTCTTTATTTCAACTTGAGACCACAGGTCTTTCACATCCTGCGGAAAGAGCGAGCCAGCGCTCTTGATCATCTCAATCGTAAAGATGACATCGTCACTCGTCACAGGCTGGCCGTCATGCCAGACTGCATTTGGGCGGATGGAAAAGTTGTATATCTTGCCATCGGCAGAAGCTCCCCATGCATCTGCGAGATCAGGCTGGGGCAAACCATGCGAATCAAATCGCATCAACCCGCTGAAGATCAGGCGGTCCACATCGCGGTCTGCAGAGTTGTTCCAGTCCAGCATCGGGTTGAGCCGCCCCATCGACCCTACCAGCGCTTCGGTGTAAATTCCACCGGGCGCGGCTTCAGGCAGCGTAATAACACTTACTGGTTGCTGGCTAAGCAATAGCAACGCTACGATCACTATCGTGACAGCAACAACCAGAATTTGCCAGCGTAATTTTTTCATAGGTTATATAAATAAAGAAAAGCCGCCGCCACCCCAATTCAGGGCAATGGAACGGCGGCCCATCAGGGGCTTGTGAGAATTAGCGTCCGAGGATGATAATAGTGATCACAAGGCCGAAAAAGACCACGGCGAGTACGATCGTCACCCAGAAAAGGATGCGTTCGATACCGCGGCGGGCGGTAAATACGCCACCCGTGTCCGCGCCGGTTAAACCGCCCAGCCCTGCACCCTTGCTTTGCAGGATGACGCTAAGGATCAAACCGACCGAGGTTATAATCAGCGAAATATTCAACAAACTAGCCATACAATGTGCCTCCTTGAATTTAGCGGGGGAATTATACCTGTTCGGGAAGTGAATCGTCAAACTGCATAAGGATGAAGGATGAAGGATGAAATAATAGAAGTCACTATCAACCTGCACATGCACACCCGCTATTCGGACGGGAGCGGCCTGCACAAGGACATTGCCTCCGCCGCCTTTAAAGCCGGTGTGGATGTGGTCATCGTCACCGACCATAATATTCTCGTCAACGGGTTCGAGGGTTATTACAAGGAAAGCAATAAAAAAATCCTGATGCTGATCGGCGAGGAAGTTCACGACCAGGCGCGGGACCCGCAGAAGAATCACCTGCTTGTCTTTGGCGCAAACCGTGAGATGGCAACCTTCGCAGAAAATCCGCAGCGCTTGATCAACCAGGTGCGCGATTCGGGCGGGCTGGCTTTCCTCGCCCATCCCGATGACCCTGAGGCAAAAGCCTTCAAGGAAACCGACATCTCGTGGGTGGATTGGTCGGTACAAAATTATACGGGCATTGAGCTGTGGAACGCCTTGAGCGAATTAAAGACGATTGTCCCAACGAAACTTCACGGCGCGTTTTATGCGTTTTTTCCTGCACTCGTGGCGCACCAGCCTATTCCAACTACACTTGCAAAATGGGATGAATTACTCTCACAGGGTCAACCTGTGGTGGCAATTGGCGGCTCGGATGCACACGCGCTGCATATGAATCTGGGACCAATCTATCGCGTGATCTTTCCCTATGAATTTCACTTCCGCACCGTGAACACGCACGCGCTTCTTTCTGGACCGTTGAGCGGAGACGTGACCATTGACAGATCCCTCATCTATAAATCCCTCGCCGCTGGAAATTGCTTCGTCGGCTACGATCTCCCCGCCCCCACCCGTGGATTCCGCTTCACTGCTCAGGGGAGGGATGTTTCTGTTTCGATGGGCGATGAGATTCCAGCGAAGGGCGGGGTGACTTTGCAGGCGAAAACACCGTCCGCTGCGGAGATATTACTTTTGAAAGATGGTCAGGTCATCCAAACCTGGAAGAATCAAACTGCCTGCACGCACATCACCACCGAGCCGGGCGTCTACCGCATCGAGGTCTACCGCCGATACTTGGGCAAGCGGCGCGGCTGGATTTACAGCAATCCGATCTACGTGAGGTAGGGAGTGAAACAGTAAACAGTGAGAAGTGAACAGTAAACAGTAAACAGTGAGAAGTGAGAAGTGAGAAGTGAGAAGTGAAACCGCGTTGGAGTGGCAGGGCGTTGATAAAGAATCTGCGCAGAAAATGCTCTTCGGACGAGGGCAATTGTCCGTTAAGAATGAGGCGAGGCACTTCGTCCACGGGATAGTATCAAAATGAAATGGTTTTGTGGTAAACTTCGCCCCGCTAATTAAATAGGTACGTTTCAATAACGTGCCTTTCCGTTCCCGACAGGCCTACGGCTTGGACAGGATCAAACCCATGGAAAGGAGGATTTCCCAATGCGTAAATACGAATTGATGTGCATTATCCAACCCGATTTGGATGAGACCGCTTTTAACGGCGTGCTCGACAAGGTAAAGGGCTGGATTAGTGATTCAGGCGGCAATATAGACAAGGCTGAGGTGTGGGGACGCCGCAAGCTGGCCTACATTATCGAGAAGCACCGTGAAGGTCAGTATGTTCTTTTGAACGTGACCATGGAGCCCGCCGCTACCTTTGACCTGGAACGCAACCTGCGTTATCAGGAATCGATCATGCGTCATATGCTTTCTGTAGTTGGTTAGTTTATTTTTATTTCCCGGTAATTTACCAAGGAGATCGATATGAGCCGAGGCCTTAATAAAGTTCAGATCATTGGGCATCTTGGGAAAGACCCCGAGATGCGCTATACCCCTTCCGGCAAACCTGTGACCACGTTTTCGGTGGCGGTCAGCCGTTCGTGGAACAGCGCGGACGGTGAACGCCACAACGAGACCGAGTGGTTCAATGTGGTGGCCTGGGGTAATCTCGCTGAAATCTGCAAGCAGTATCTCGTTAAGGGACAGCAGGTCTACATTGAAGGACGCCTGCAAACCCGCCGCTGGGACGACAAGGAAGGCGTAAAGCATACCAGCGTGGAGATCGTTTCCAGTGAGATGATGATGCTGGGCGACCGGCGCGATTCGAATAACCATTCACAGGAAGTTGACAACGCTTCCGCCGACCCGACCGTTGGTGCGGCGGAGGATGAATTTCCGTTCTAGCTGTGACCGCTTTCTTTGGAAGGCAGTTGCGGCACAAGCAAGATTTGGAGTAACCCATGAGTGACGAACGCAATGAGCGCAATTTCTCAGGCGGCGAAGGCGGCGGCGACCGCAAGTTTTTCGCAAAGCCTAAATTTTGTCAGTTTTGCGCAGACAAGCAACTGGTCATTGACTATAAAAAGGTTGACCTGCTTCGCAAATATATAACTGAAGACGGCAAGATCCGTCCGCGCCGCCAGACCGGCGCATGTGCCAAACACCAGCGTGTGGTGGCCGCGGCTGTCAAGCAATCCCGCCACGTGGCGCTTCTGCCCTTCAGCGGCAGGGCCTTGGACGATAACCGTTCCTGATTGCCAAAAGATTTTCGCGGGGCATGGGAATCAAATTCCATGCCCCGAATTTATGTTAATAACTCGCCTTATGCAGGGCAAGGATTTGCCACAGAGCACGCAGAGGGTTTTGAGTTTTTTATAAAGGAGTATGACTATGCCTAATGAACAGGGACACAAGCCTGTTTTGCATAAGAAACATGTTGCCCGCCTGCAGCGCGAACAACAACAGGGACGCATCATCCTGTACACATTCTTCAGCATCCTTGCCGCAGTTGTGCTTTTGCTGATCTATGGCTGGCTGGATATTAATTATTTCCAGTCTCTGCGCCCGGTGGCAAAGGTTGGCGAGGTGGAGATTCTCGTCAGGGATTTCGAGCCGCGTGTGCGCCTGCAACGCCAGCAATTATTGAGCCAGTACAGCCTGTATTCGCAATATCAGCAGTTCGGTATGAACGTGGACGCGCAGTTACAGCAAATCCAGGCCAGTTTGGATGACCCCGCGACCCTCGGCCAAACTGTGCTGGAACGGATGATCACCGAAGAGTTGATCCGCCAGGAAGCTGCGAAGCGCGGCATCACTGCGAGCGAGGAAGAGATCAAAGAGGAACTGGAAGCCGCGTTTGAATACTTCCCAAGCGGCACGCCAACGCCGACCATCACGCCGACGGAAGCCGTTTTGAAAAACAACCCTGCTGACGTGGGAGCCGTTACATTCACTCCAGGCCCCACGGCCACGCTCCAATTTACACCGACCCTCGAACCTTTGGCCGCAACTGCCACTGTCACAATACAGGCCGTTGACGGTACCCCAACAGACGGCACACCGGTCGAACCTTCCGCCACCGCTTCGCTTATCCCAACCGCAACGATTGAACCCACCATTACCCCAACCACAGGACCCACATCCACAGTTACGCCCACCGCAACTCCCTACACTCTCGAAGGTTTTGAGAAACAGGTTTCAGACGCGGGCGATAGAATGGTAAAACTCGGCTTTGAAGAAAACATTTATCGCAAGTTCTTCGAAGCGCAGATCCTTGAAAAGAAACTCAGAGAAGTGATAGGCGCAGATGCCGTGCCTTCCGATACTGAGGAGGAACAGGTTCGGGCGCGCCATATTCTTGTCGATGATTTTGAAATAGCCAGCGGACTCATTGAACGCTTGAAGAACGGCGAAGATTTTGCGGGGCTCGCCAGGGAATTTTCAACGGATACTGGTTCCGGAGAAGCAGGCGGCGATCTCGGCTGGTTTGGAAGGGGTGCGATGGTCCCTGAATTTGAAGTTGCCGCTTATGCTCTGAAAAAACCGGGTGATTTCACCGACGCGCCTGTACAAAGCAACTTTGGTTATCACATTATCCAGCTCATGGACCGCGCGTTCAGCCCCGAACAACTCCAGGCAGTCAAAGATACCGCCTTCTCAGATTGGCTGACCGCCGCCCGTGAAGAATATGGCGTGGAAATCTTTGATATTTGGCTGACCCACATTCCCAGCGAGCCTAACTTCATTACCATTGCCACCGATGCCGCCAACGCCCAGTCGACTGCACAGGCTGAAGCTCTGAAAGCTCTCGAAGGAACCGCAACACCGAAGCCGTAAGTGCAGGGATGAATGCTGAAGGAGGAAGGATGAATGAAAAAATTATTCTGAAATCTTCTTCAAACCTCTCGTAACAAAAAGCCCGTCTCAATTTTGAGGCGGGCTTTTTTCATCCTTCATCATTCACAATTCATCCTTCGGTTTTATCCCCTTTTCAACATATCATCCGTCACCTGATCCAACCTCAAGCTAATGATCTGACTCGCCGAGTCACGTCCCATCGTCACGCCGTAGATCACGTCCGCGGCTTGGACGGTGTTGCGGTTGTGGGTGATGATGATGAACTGCGTATCCTTGCTCAAGTCCACGAGCAGATCGCGGAAGCGGCCTACGTTGGCTTCATCGAGCATCGCGTCCACTTCGTCCATCACGCAGACGGGAGTGGGCGAAACTTTGAGCAGAGCAAAGACCAGCGCAATCGCGGTGAGACTTCTTTCACCACCAGAGAGCAAGGCCAAGCCTTGTTCACGCCTGCCAGGCAGGCGGGCTTCGATTTCAATACCCGTATCCACCAAATTTTCAGGGTCAGTCAATGCGAGGCGAGCGGAACCGCCGCCAAACAGACGGACGAAGGTCTCGCGGAATTGCTTGTCCACCGCGTCAAAGGTGCGCACAAATTCGCGCTTGGTCACTTCGTCCAACTCGGCGACCACCTGCTTCAAATCCACTTCGGCTTTGTGCAAGTCATCTATCTGATTCTTCATAAACTCAAAGCGTTCTTTTTCCTGCTCGTATTCCACTTTCGCGTCAGGATTGATCGGCCCCATGCGGCGCAGCTGTGCGCGGAAATGGGTCAACTGATCTTCGATCTCAGGCGCGAGTTCGGTCACAATTGGCAGCTGTTCCACCATGCCGTCCAAAGGCAAAGGCACGGGGCCAGAAACATCCGCCGCGTAATCGAACATCACCAGACCAAAATCATCGGTGATCTTCTGTTGCAGGTTCTCCAATGCTTCCACTTTGCGGGTCTGTTCCAACTGCACATGTCCAAACGAACGCTCGGCATTGGCAAATATTTTTTGCGCGTTATTTTCAGATTCCTGCAAGCGCGTTTCTTCCTGCTCGGCCATTTCCAAATCTTTTTCGGCAGGCTCGATCAGCACGCGCATTTCTTCAATTTGTCCGTGCAAGCCGCTTTCGCGCTCGCGCAGGTTTGCCTTTTCGTTATCCAACACGTTCAAGGAGTTCTGCGCTTCCTGCAATCTCGAAGCCAATTCCACGCGGCGCACATCCAGGCGCGTAATTTCCTTTTCGCGTTCTTCCTTCTTCGCCAACGCCCCCGCCACCGACTGCTCGGCAACCGCCACACGCGTGCTCCAGTACGAAGCCTGCTCCTGCAACTCGTCCGCAGAAACTTCCTTCAACTTTGCGCTGACATCCTTCAACTCCACTTGCGCTTCCGCAGAGCGGGCTTCCACATCCGTTTGAGATTCAATTATTTTTTGTTGGATCGAAGCAGATTCACCCGCCTCAGCATTCAACTGCTCGAATTGATTTTTCTGCCACTCAAACTGACGTGACAACGATTCAGACTCCAACTCGGCCTGCTGCTCGGTCTCCTGGCATTCGCCCAATCTGACGCGGGCTTCGCGGGCATCCGTCTCGGCTTGCGCCAGTTCACGCTGCGCGGCAGCAAGTTGATTGGATAACCGTTCCACAGAGTCATTCGATTCCGCGAGACGCACAAGAAGCTCACCCAGCGTGGATTCAAATTCCCGTTTTTTGCGCCCCCTGCCCAGGGTAGAGGAAGAGGCGGTTTTCCCAGCGATGACCAAACCGTCACCGCGGAAGACTTCTCCACGCAAAGTCACAATGCGCGCGTGAGTCGGTACATCCTTAATTAAATTTCGAGCGGTGGAACGATCGCGCACGATGAGGGTCTGGCCGAGCATCAACCGCACCGCGCCGCGCAAATCATCGGGCACATTGACAAGTTCGGAGGCAACGCCGAGGAACTCGCTGGAAACCTCCGAGGTCTTTACCCACAGGGTGCTTTGCAAGATCTCGGAGGTTTGAGTAAGCGGAAGCAACGCAGCACGCCCAGCCTCATCAGATTCAAGCAGACTCAACGCATCTTCGAGTTGATTCTCATCAAGTAAAACGGCATCGAGAGTATCGCCAAGCGCGGCGGCAATCGCAACTTCAAGTTCAGCGGGCACATCCAACGCGGCACTGAGCGCGCCACGCACGCCTGAAAGTTTTCGGGAGGCATCGAGCAAATAACGCGCACCTTCGGCATATCCCGCCAGCGACTGCTCGGACTGTTCGAGCACTTCGATCTGAGCCTTCAAACGCGAATGATCGGCTTCTTCATTTGCGCGGCGTTCGAGAGCTTCGCGGCGAGTGCGCTCGATGGAGTCCACTTCACTGCGTTTGGCGATGGCTTTATCTTCGGCTTCCTGCAAGGCAAGCACAGCCAGCTCGCGCGCCTCTTTTGCAGATTCAAATTGCGCCTTCGCCTTCGCGGTGAGATTCTCCGCATTGGCAATGGTTGATTTTGTGTGTTCGATCTTTTGGGTTTGCGATTCGATGCGCGACTTCAACTCATCCAGACGGGCGTTATTTTCAGCGCGCTGCTGGCTGAGAGATTCGATCTGGCGGCGGATGACGGCAAGTTGTTCTTCAAACCCGGTGCGTTCCCCCACGCGGGTTTGCAAGGCGTTTTGCGCGTTTGCAAATTGGGATTTGGCTTCGTCATATTCCGCTTGAATGCGGGATAGTTCCTGTTCGGCTTCGCCGTATCTGTCGTTGGCGAGATGCAACTCATCCATTGCCTTTTCCTGATCCGAAAGAATGGATGCCTGTGTGCCCGTCAACGAGCGGCGGCGTTCTTCGAGCACAGCCAATTCACGGCTGATGGATTCACGTTGGGTATGCAACTCTGCGGACTGGCGATGCCACCCATTGAGTTGGGCGCGCAAACCCGAAAGACGTTCGCGGAAAGTAGTGTACGCGGCCTGTGTTTTCTCGTGGGATTCACGCGCCTCGCGCACACGGTTTTCCTGTCCACGCACGGTTTCGCGCACATCGGACAGGTCACGCTGGGCGCGATGCCAGTGGAAGCCATACCACTCGCGCAAAACCATTTTCATGTCTGCCTGAGCGCGGGAGAAATCAATGGCACGCTTGGCCTGACGTTCCAAACTTTTGATGCGCGGCTCGAGTTCGGCCATGATGTCCAGAACGCGTTCGAGATTTCGCTTGGTATTTTCGAGGCGTTTCAGAGCATCGTCACGGCGGGCGCGGTACAGACCAACACCTGCGGCTTCTTCAAACAAGCGGCGACGGTCATCGGCTTTCAGCGCGAGAGACGCATCCACGAGTCCCTGCCCGAGGATGGTGTAGGTGCGTTCGCTCAAACCAGCTTGCGAAAGCAGTTCGTTCATCTCACGCAAGCGGACGTGCTGTCCATTGATCAGGTATTCGTTGCGTCCATCACGATGGGCAAAACGCGCCATGGCAACTTCGGAAAAGTCCAGTGGCAGCCATTGCTCGGTATTGTCAAATGTGATGGTGGCTTGTGCCATGCCTGCGCGCGCGCGCTGCTCGGAACCCGAGAAGATCATGTCTTCGGTTTTCTTGCCGCGCAGCAACAGGTAGGACTGTTCGCCCAAGACCCAGCGCAGAGAATCGGCAATGTTCGACTTGCCCGACCCGTTGGGTCCGACTATGGCCGTGATGCCGCTCGCAAATTCAAACACGGTGCGGGAGGCGAAAGTTTTGTATCCTTGCAGTTCGAGGGATTTTAGGCGAAGGGGCATTTTGATTTACGATTTCTGATTTTAGTGAAAAAGCTAAACACGAAGGACACAAAGGTTTAAGGTTTAAGGTTTAAGGTTTAAGGTTTTCCTTCGTGGCCTTTGTGTCGTTCGTGTTTAAAAATTTTTCCAGCGCATCTTTGGCGGCAGCGTGCTCGGCAGCGCTCTTGCTCGACCCTGACCCACGGCCTTTGACTTCACCCGCGATGATTACTTCCACTTCAAATGTGCGGGCATGGTCTGGGCCGCTGGTGTTGGCCACGCGATAATACGGCGTTCCCAATTTCAATGACTGAGTCAGTTCCTGATAGTCGCTCTTCGGGTCATGAAGTTCATCCAAAATGGAAATGTAGACCGACTCCAAAAATGGTTTTATGAAACGTTTTACTTCTTCAAGATTCTGTTTATCCAGATAGTACGCGCCGACCAACGCTTCGAAGGTTGAGCCAAGCAGGTTGTCTTTTTTGTGGCCGCCTGATGTTTTCTCGCCGTGTCCCAGACGGAGCGCGGGGGCAATATCCAGTTTACGCGCGAATTCCGCAAGCCGTTCATTCCTCACCAGCGAAGAACGGACTTTGGTCAAATCACCTTCGGGCATTTCGGGGAATCGATGATAGGCCCACTCCCCTACGATAAAATCTAAAACAGCATCACCGAGGAATTCAAGGCGTTCGTTATCTTCCACCTCTTCATGCTCATTGGCATAGGAACGATGCGTAAGGGCACGCGTCAGCAGGGATAAATTTGAAAAGGACAGACCCAGCCTCTCGTTAAGGCTGGAAGCGGGTTCTACATCCCGCTTGTTGGAATTTGGCATAACGGGGACCTCCCGGAACTCAGGGAGCGCCAGACCCATCCCCCGTAGAGGCTCGCGTTCACGTAGTTCCACTATTTTTTTGAGCGGGCTGATTGTAACCTGATTTTTTGGTGAGAGTGATTTTTTAAGATAGAATCGGTCAATTCATCGAAGGAGCCGTACATGACCGAAGTAAGCAGCGAGATACGATTTTTACACGCCATTCAAATAGGGCTGGGAGCATGGCAATGGGGTGACAGGGTCATTTGGGGCTATGGGCAAACCCACACAGACAGGGACATTCGCGAGGCATTTGACGTTTCACTCAACCTCGGCGTCCGATTTGTGGACACTGCCGAGATCTACGGCTCCGGCACGTCCGAAAGATTGCTGGGAAAATTTATAAAAGAAACGGAACAACCCGTTCTGGTGGCGACCAAATTCTTCCCGTGGCCGTGGAGATTTTCCAAAGGATTTATTCCGCGCGCATTAAAGGGAAGCCTTGAACGCCTGGGTTTGGAATCAGTGGACCTTTATCAAATTCACTGGTCTTCGGTTGTTATGAGTCCGGAGACCATGATGGAAGGCATGGTAGAATGTGTGAAGCAGGGGCTGACGCGTACCGTAGGCGTTTCCAACTTCGGGCAAAAACGAATGCTGCGGGCATATTCCACACTAGCGCAGCATGGAATTCCGCTGGCGTCCAATCAGGTTCACTACAGCCTGCTCAGCCGCGAAGTGGAAAAGAACGGCACGCTGTCGCGCTGCAAAGAACTTGGGATTCGTCTCATTGCTTACTCACCCCTTGAGAAAGGTTTACTGACGGGAAAATATACTTCAGAAAATCCCCCTCCCGGTGTGCGCGCTTCGCAATATGCGGAAATGCTGAAGAAACTGCCGCCAGTTATTCGATTGTTGCATGAGATCGGTCAAAACCACGATGGAAAGACCGCTTCGCAAGTCGCTTTGAACTGGCTCATTTGCAAGGGAGCGCTGCCCATCCCCGGCGCGAAAAACCTGCAACAGGCAGAGATGAATGCGGGCGGGGCGGGCTGGCAATTAAGCGAGGAAGAAGTAGCAAAGTTGGATGCAGCCACAGACAACATAAGAGAGTATTCAAAGGGATAAACGGCATGGAAAATCCCCTTTCCTTCTGGCAAAGATTCTTTAAGTCCATTTTGCCAGAAAACGCATTTTCTGACATGAAAAGAGAATCAAGCTCGTGGAAGATGCAATGCTCCAACTGCAAATATGAACGTTCGATTTGGGAAATGGGAAGAATTCGTTGGAAGGCGGTGGGGAATCCAAGAGTGCTTCATCTGTGCCCAAATTGCAATCAAAAGAACCTGCATCGGGTGTATCGAAAGGCACAATGAGTAGATCACGATTTTGGACTCTATCAGCTCACTGGCCTATCGGGCAGCACACCCTGAAGGGTACGCGAGCTGCCCGATTCCAGAGTTCTACGTGAAGTCACCCCGCTCCATGCTCGGCATCAAACACATGCGAGTACATGTTGGCAACCCATTGCTTGCCGTCTTCCGTCAGCCTCAAATATTGCAGGGCTTCCTTTATGTATGGGCTGACCCTCTCCCAATAAAAACTGGCATAACCCTTGCGCAGGTCGTTCGGGAATTTATAGCCAAATTTTTCATTTAGCGCCAGTTCCTGAAATTCATAGAACAGGGCGGGGGTTTTCCTAAAATAATCAGGGTCGCCCAACTGGCCGATAAAATCCGCCGCACGAACCAGCCCGCCAAATCCTTTTGTATCTTTATACATTTCTTCATCGGGCGAGGGGAAGCGGGTCATTTCGATGTACGAAGCGACCAGTTCCGCATCCAAATGATTTGTCATCCCTTCCAACAGCCCCGAGCCAAAGCGCTCACGGACAAACATTTTACTGCGGTTGACGTGGTACGGCGTCAGCGCAACATCCGTGCCATCGGGAGAGATGTAAACCATTTCATCCCCCATACCAGTGGAGAACATCTCACGGCTGTCATTCTTGCACACCCCTTTGACATATCCAATGTCATGGCAAAGCGCTGCGATCATAAAATGCATCCAGTCCCGCGGCGTCACCCCCCCTTCACGCAGGTGTTTCCCTTCAATAATGGCCTGCCCCGCCAGCGAAACCATGATCGTATGATCGATGTCGTGATAGAGCGCATCCGAGTTTGCGATATTTTCGAGCGCCAGCCTTCCGCACCACGCTACAATACGGCCATAATCGCTATTGATATCCCCATACGTACGCTGATACACTGTCCGCAATTGCTGAACGAACATATCAATGGTAAGTTCCTGCCAGTTGATCATATCTGCTCCCTCGGTGTTAAAATGGATACCCGGGTAATCTTCCTGGAGTTTACCAGAAAGCCAACGATATTAAACCATTGGAAATATTTTTGATACAAGGAGATACTTATGGGTAACTTGGATTGGATCATTACAGGTTTCGGGCTATTTGCAGGAATCGCAGGAGCAATTTGCACAACCGCCATTCCCATCCTCATTCTCGGCGGGCTGGGCTACTTCCTTTATAAGCGCAACCAGCAAAGCATGGCGTATCGCCAGTCTACACAGAAGTGGCTCAGTACAACGGGAACGGTGCTCATGTCCAGCGTGCAATCGCATCATACCGGCAGAAGCCACTCGATTTATCCCGTTGTCGTCTACACCTACAGCGTGGATGGAAAAAGTTATCAAAGCCAGAGAATTAAAGCTGGCGAGCAATTCCTCAGCGTCCGCATCGCCGGGCAGGCGCAGGCGACAGTAAACCGCTACCCCATCGGGACAACTGTTACGGTTTACTACGACCCATCCAACCCTGTTGAATCTGCTTTGGAAAAATAATATTTCACTCGGCAATCATGACAGTAACGAAGCCCCCCCTCATCCTCATCGTTGGGCCGACTGCCGTTGGCAAAACAAAACTCGCCATTCAACTTGCAGAGCAATTGAATGGCGAGATCATCTCTGCCGATTCGCGTCTCTTTTACCGCGGCATGGATATTGGCACGGCTAAACCCTCCCGCGAAGAACTGGCGCGTGTGCCGCATCATCTAATTGACATCGTCAACCCAGACGAGACGTTGAGCTTGGCTGTGTTTCAACAAAAAGCAAGGGACGCCATTGCGGAGATTCATTCACGCAATCATTTGCCCTTCCTCGTGGGCGGCACAGGGCAATACATCCGCGCGGTGACGGAGGGCTGGATGCCACCCGAAGTAAAGCCAAATGCAAAGATGAGGGATGAGTTGGAAAGGCTCGCTTTGAGGGAAGAGAAAGGCCTAGAGTGGCTACACGACAGGTTGAAGATTCTTGACCCTGAAGCCGCCGAGAAAATTGATGCACGAAATTACAGGAGAACCATCCGCGCTTTGGAGGTGATCTTCACAACGGGAAGAAAATTCTCCGGGCAGCGCGGGCGAGGGGATTCGCCATATCATTTGGTTACGGTTGGGTTGATTCGTCCGCGGGTGGAGCTTTATCAACGGGTGGATGAACGCATTGATATGATGTTCGCCAATGGATTCATTGACGAGGTGAAAGGCCTGCTCAACATGGGCTACTCGCCCGCTTTGCCAGGCATGTCTGCGATCGGGTATCGGGAATGTGTCAGAGTAATAAAAGGTGAATTGACGACCGAACAGGCGAAGGCGGAAATGAAGCGCATTACCCGCATCTTCGTGCGCAGGCAGGCGAATTGGTTCAAAGAGTCCGATCCGCAAATTCGGTGGTTCGATCCAAAAGAAAAAAGTGTAGCCGGAGAAATTGAACAATATATCCGCAACTCGCTATAACTTCAGGTGTTCTAATTGACTTAAAATCTTTTCATGTATATACTTGTTTAAAATCATCTTCACTCAACAACCCAACGGAGGAAGCATGGAAAACAAGATATGGCTCAAGAATTACGACAAAGGGGTGCCGACCACAATTGAATACCCGAAAGTGCCGCTGTTTCATTTTTTAGAGGAAGCCGCGCGCAAATATCCTGACCGCGCCTGTACAATCTTTAAGGGTGCGGTCATTTCGTATCGCGAGATGAACGCGCTGACGGATCACATGGCGGCGGCGCTCGTGGAAGAAATGGGCGTGAAAAAAGGCGACCGTGTGGGGCTCTTCATGCCGAACACACCGCAATTTATGATCGCGTATTTTGGCATTCTCAAGGCTGGCGGCGTAGTGGTGGCTGTAAACCCAACCTACCCAGTGGATGAAATTCTCATTCCTGTGAACGATGCCAATATCGAGGTGATGTTCACACTCAGCCGTTTTTACGATAGGTTGAAGACGGTACGGGAACGCTCGAAACTAAAACGGATCATTGTTACAAATATCAAAGAGACACTGCCGCCCATCACGCGACTCTTGTTCACGTTGGTGAAGGAAAAGAAGGAAGGCGACCGGGTGGAGTCGCTTGCAAGCGGCGATGTGTGGATGAAAGACCTGCTCGCAAAACACGCGAACTCGCCAAAACCAAATGTGGAAGTGAGCCCTGACGACACCGCGCTCTTCCAATATTCGGGCGGAACAACAGGCACTCCAAAAGGCGCAGTGGCGATGCACCGCAATGTGGTTGCAAATACGCTGCAGATCAAAAGCTGGATGACGGGTCTGGTGGAAGGCGGGGAAGTTGTGCTGATGGGCATTCCGCTTTTCCATGTGTATGGCATGGTGGCGGGGATGAATTTCGGCATGGTGATTGGCGCGAGTTTGGTAATGGTGCCCAACGCGCGCGACTTGAAAGATGTGTTGGTCAACATCAGCAAGTACAAAGCGTCCATTTTCCCTGGCGTTCCCTTGCTGTATAACGGGCTTAATAATCATGCGGATGTAAAAGCGGGGAAGTATGACCTTTCATCCATCAAGGCTTGCATCTCTGGTTCCGCCCCTTTGATGCGCGAAACCAAGGAAGAGTTTGAACGGCTGACAGGCGGCAAGTTATTCGAGGCGTACGGGCTTTCCGAAGCGCCGACCGGCACACATTGCAATCCGTTGAACGGCGAAAATAAAGTAGGCTCGATTGGTATGCCCCTGCCCGATATGGATGTGAGGATTATCAACCTCGACGATGGCGAAACCGAAATGCCGCAAGGCGAGATCGGCGAGATCATCATCAACGGGCCGCAGGTCATGAAGGGCTATCACAACATGCCCACCGAAACCGCCAATGTCTTAAGGCAATGGAAGGGACAAACCTGGCTGTTCACCGGCGACATCGCCCGCATGGACGAAGATGGCTACTTCTACATCGTTGACCGCAAGAAGGAACTCATCAAGCCTGGTGGATTCCAAGTCTGGCCGCGTGAAGTGGAAGAAGCGATTATGGATCATCCCAAGGTTCTGGAAGTGGGTGTGGGCGGCATCCCTGACCCGCAGCGCGGCGAGACGGTCAAAGCGTGGATTGTGGTGAAGCCCGGCGAAACGCTGACAGAAGCGGAGCTGAAGGCCTTCTGCAAGGAACATCTTGCTCCGTACAAAGTACCCACCCACTACGAATTCCGCAGCGAGTTGCCCAAGACTACAGTTGGAAAGATCCTGCGCCGCGAGTTGGTGAGACAGCATAAAGAGGGGAAGTAATGCGTACCGCGTAATCTGTAAAAACTGTTTAGAAAAATCCCCCTGATTTCTCAGGGGGATTTTTTACGGATCACGAATTACGTTTTACAAACTTTACGCGACCTGCGGTGTGCCACTCTTCTTTTTGCCAAAAGGCGCCGGGAAGAGTATTTCAAATTCTTCGCGGTTGATCGATTCAACTTCAAGAAGTTTCTTCGCAATAATATCCAACTGCTTGCGATATTTCTTGACCAAAACCTTGGCTTGTTTGTACGCTTCTTCCACGATCTTGCGGACTTCGCGGTCGATCTGCTCGGCAACGGCCTCGGAATAATCGCGCTGTTCGGAGATTTCACGTCCGAGGAAGATCATCTCTTCCTTTTGACCGTAGGTCATGGTGCCAAGTTCAACGCTCATGCCGAGGCGGGTGACCATGGCTCGGGCCATGCGAGTGACCTGCTCGATATCGTTGGATGCGCCAGAGGTTATATCGTCGAAGATCAATTCCTCGGCGGCGCGTCCGCCAAGAGCCATGGCGAGGGTGGCGAGCATCTTCTTGCGGGACATGAGGATGCGGTCTTCATCGGGGCGGAACCAGGTGACGCCGCCAGCCTGTCCGCGGCCTACGATGGTCACTTTTTGAACGGGGTCTGCTTCAGCGATGGCATTTGCCACGATGGCATGACCAGCTTCATGGTAGGCAATGATGCGCTTCTCTTCTTCAGAGATGAGGCGGGACTTGCGTTCAGGTCCCATCACTACGCGTTCGATGGCTTCTTCCAATTCTGCCTGCCCAATGGATTTTTTGTTGCGGCGGGCAGAAAGGATGGCGCTTTCGTTAACCAGGTTTTCCAAGTCAGCGCCAGCGAAACCGGGTGTGCCGCGCGCAATCGTGGAAAGATCAGCCGCTGGGTCCAACGGCTTACCCTTGACGTGAACTCGAAGAATGGCCTCGCGTCCCTTAACATCAGGGCGATCCAGAGTCACGCGGCGGTCAAAGCGACCGGGGCGCATGAGGGCTGGGTCGAGAATGTCGGGGCGGTTGGTTGCGGCAATGATGATGACGTTGGTGTCTGTGTCAAAGCCATCCATTTCGACGAGCATTTGGTTAAGTGTCTGCTCGCGTTCATCGTGCGAACCGCCGAGACCCGCGCCGCGCTGGCGACCGACGGCGTCAATTTCGTCTACGAAAATAATGCAGGGAGAATGGCGTTTGGCCTGATCGAAAAGGTCCCGCACGCGGCTGGCGCCCACGCCCACGAACATTTCCACAAATTCAGAGCCTGAGATCGAGAAGAACGGCACGCCCGCCTCGCCAGAAACAGCCTTTGCCAAAAGGGTCTTACCCGTGCCGGGAGGGCCTACCAATAAAACACCCTTCGGAATACGCGCGCCGAGTTGAATGAACTTCTGCGGTTCTTTCAGGAACTCCACCACTTCGGCAAGCTCCTGCTTTGATTCGTCTGCGCCGGCTACATCTGCAAATGTCACAGTAGGATGCTCGCCGCTGAACATGCGCGCGCGGCTCTTCCCGAAGGACATGGCGGCATTGTTGCTGCCCTGCGCCTGACGGAAAATGAACCACAGCAAACCGCCCATGAATAAGATTGGCAGAAGATAGACCGCGCCGCTCAACACCGCACCCCATGGGGATGGCGCGCTGACTTCAACGTTCACCTTGGCGAGCTGCTCGGCAGTCACCCCAAAACGAAGGAGCTGCTCCACAAAAGTCGTTCCCGACTCAATACGAGATTCAACAGCCTCTTCTTCAGTGCCATTGACTCCCACCACACGGATGGTATCGTCGCCGGAAATAATGATACGGGCGATTTCTCCATTTTGTACTTGCTGCGCCACATTACTCAAAGTAAGCGGTTCTGTAGCATTGGCATTCTGGTTAAAACCCATGTAAAGCATTGCGCCAATGGCAACAAGTAGAAGGAAATACACAAAAAACGATTGACTACGGGAATTCACGGAATCCTCCAAATTTGACTTGCGAACTGGATTATACCAAGTCCACTGCATAGACGACGCGTGCGGGCGGAATTTTATATGATTCTCTAATATGGCCTTTTTGGACGAACCGCTTCCCTCTCCACCTGAAAGCTGGTTGCAAAAACAATCCACATGACATTCCCCCTTGACTCTCACCCCCCTCAACCATAAAATGGAGGCACAATTCAACAGTTGATTGGGAAGAGATCCTGAGCAGCGCGCAAGCGAAGCCGAAGGACGCCGAAGGTGCAAATCTGGATACAAGGCGACGCCAGATGAATCTCTCAGGCAAAAGGACCCTGCAACTGCACAACTCTGGAAAGTCTCGTTTTATGAGACACCGACGGTGTAAAGTTTGGTTAGTTTGATAGTTGAAACTACACAACTACATAACTATCAAACTAATCTCTCAGGTTCCATTACAGAGGACGCGCGACTGTATAATCGCACGTCCTCTTTTGATTCGCCACCCATTCTGGAGTCAGCCAGCTTGCTGGCGATATTTCAGCGGCTCGCCGCTGGACTCCAAAAAACTACAGGAGACAAAAACATGAACACCCCATCCAATTTACAGTACGCCAAATCTGATGAATGGTTCGACCCCGCCACAGGCGCAGTTGGAATTTCCGACTATGCCCAAAATCAGTTATCCGACATCGTCTTCGTGGAACTGCTTGTAGATGAAGGCGAAGAAGTGACCGTTGGCAAAGCCATCGCTTCCGTTGAATCGGTCAAGGCATCCTCTGAAATTTACGCCCCCGCCGCAGGCAAAGTCAGCGCCGTGAACAAGGGACTCTCCGACAAGCCCGAAACCCTCAACTCTGACCCCTACGGCGAAGGCTGGATGATCAAGATCGAAGGCGGCGCGGCTGGCGATGTGATGGATGCGGCTGCGTATGAGAAGTATTGTGAAGGAAGAAGCCATTAGCGATTAGCCATTAGCAATTAGCTGTTAGCGATTAGCTGTTAGCAATTAGCAAGTGCTTAACGCCAAGAGCTAAACGCTAACAGCTAAAAACTAAACGCTAAAAGCTAAAAGCTCGGAGCTAAACATGACCTATATCCCCATTTCCCCCGCAGAACGGGATGCGATGCTCAAGACCGTCGGAGTCAAATCGCTTGACGATCTCTTCGACGCCATTCCAAAGAATCATCGCTTCCCCGAATTAAATCTCCCGCCTGCTCTCACTGAAATGGAAGCCGCCGCGCATTTAGGCGAAATGGCCTCCAGCAATGAGAACGTGCGCGAGCATCTCGTTTCCTTCCTCGGCGCAGGCGCGTATCATCATTACGTTCCAGCCGTTGTGGATCACATGCTGAGGCGCGGAGAATTTTACACGGCCTATACCCCCTACCAGCCAGAAATCTCGCAAGGCACCTTGCAAGCCATCTTCGAATATCAATCGCTGATGGCAACTCTCACAGGCATGGAACTCTCCAACGCCTCGCATTACGATGGCGCAACAGCCACAGCCGAAGCGGTCAACCTTGCGTACGCTCAATTCCGCGGCAAACGCAAGAAGATCGTCATGTCGCCCACCGTGCATCCGCAATACCGCGAAGTCATTCGCACGTATTCACAAGGCATGGGACTGGAAGAAGCCGGGGATGAACCGACCAGCTCCGAGTTAAGCCCCGAAGCGTTGACCTCCCTCATTGACGAATCCACCATGCTCGTCGTCGTCCAATATCCCGATTTCTTTGGGCGCATCCACGATTACACCAAACTCATCGAAGATGCACATGCAAAAGGCGCGCTGGTTTGCATCGTCGCGAACCCAACCGCGTTACTGATGCTCAAGACCCCAGGCGAAATGGGCGCGGATATTGTCGTCGGGGAAGCGCAGCCTTTCGGCATCCCGCTTTGGTATGGCGGGCCGTATCTCGGATTCTTCACCACTAAAAAATCCTACGTTCACAAAATGGCGGGGCGGCTCGTCGGCGAAACCGTTGACTCACGCGGGCAGCGCGCATACGTGCTCACGCTCACCGCGCGCGAGCAGCACATCAAACGCGAACGCGCCACCTCCAACATCTGCACCAATCAAGGCTTGCTCGCGCTTGCCGCCGCAGTGTATATGTCCACACTTGGCAAGAGCGGATTGCAGGAAGTTGCGAACCTGTGTTATCAAAAGGCACATTACGCCGCCAGCGAACTCAGCAAGATCGACGGCTTCGGTCTGTGTTATCCCGACCCGTTCTTTCACGAGTTTGTTTTGTGTACGCCCAAGCCCGCGAGCGAAGTCAATCAATACCTGCTCGATAACGGCATCCTCGGCGGGTACGATCTCGGCAAAGACTATCCCGATATGCAAAATCATCTGCTCGTCGCTGTCACCGAAATGAACAGCAAAGATGAAATTGACACGCTCGTTGAGATTTTACAGGAGATGAAATAATGGCTACCGTAATCGAACCCACCATTTTTGAACTCTCCACCCCCGGGCG
The DNA here is from genome assembly GCA_919902735.1 of Anaerolineales bacterium. Taxonomy (GTDB): domain Bacteria; phylum Chloroflexota; class Anaerolineae; order Anaerolineales; family Villigracilaceae; genus Villigracilis. The sequence goes on from CAKKRM010000116.1 coordinate 22,589, forward strand.
ACGCGGCGTGAAGATGCCCGCCTCAGACGTGCCGACAACTGCCCTGCCTCCCAATCATTTGCTGCGCTCTGACCTGCCCCTGCCAGAACTCGCCGAAGTGGACGTGGTGCGCCACTACATGAAACTCAGCAAATTCAACTACAGCGTGGACGATGGCTTCTATCCTTTGGGTTCCTGCACCATGAAATACAACCCGAAGATCAACGAAGATACCTGCCGCTATACAGGGTTCCTTTACACTCACCCATTACAGCCGATTGAAACCGTGCAAGGCAACCTCGCGTTGATGTTTGAAATGCAGGAATGGCTCAAAGAGATCAGCGGCTTCCCCGGCGTGACCTTGCAGCCTGCCGCTGGCGCACACGGCGAATTCACTGGCGTGTTGATGATGGCCGCCTATCACAAATCACGCGGCGATTTAAAACGCACCAAGATGCTCATCCCCGATGCCGCGCATGGGACAAACCCCGCCTCCGTCGGCATGTTGGGATTCACCGTCATCACCATCCCATCGGACAGCCGCGGCAATGTAGACCTGAAAGCCCTTGAAGCCGCCTGTGACGATACCATAGTCGGCATGATGCTCACCAACCCGAACACCCTCGGCATGTTCGACGAGAACATCGAAAAAGTGGTGCAAATGGTGAAGGATTGCGGCGGCTTGATGTACGGCGATGGCGCCAACCTAAACGCCTTGCTCGGCATCGTCCGCCCCGGTGACCTCGGCTTTGACGTGATGCACTTCAACCTGCACAAAACCTTCTCCGTCCCGCACGGCGGCGGCGGACCTGGCTCTGGCCCCGTGGGCGTCAGTCAACGCCTTGTGGACTTCCTGCCCTCACCCCTCGTCGGCATCGTCGAAGAAGATGACGATGACACCGCTCCGCTCTACGGCTTCGTCACCCCCAAGAATTCCATCGGACGCATGAAAGCTTTCCATGGTCACTTCGGCGGCGGGCTTGTCCGCGCCTACACCTACATCGCCATGCACGGACCCGATGGCTTGAAAGACATCTCACAGTACGCGGTGCTTAATGCCAACTACCTGCAAGCTCGTTTACGGAACACGTACCACGTACCATATGACCGCATCTGTATGCACGAGTTCGTCATGGAAGGCCAATTTGAAGGCTCCGATATTCGCGCGCTGGACATCGCCAAGCGCCTGATGGATTACAACTTCCATCCGCCTACAAACTACTTCCCGCTCATCGTCCACGAAGCGTTAATGATCGAACCCACCGAAACCGAGAATAAGGACACGCTAGACCGTTTCGCCGATGCCCTCATCAAAATCGCGGATGAAGCCAAGCGAGAGCCGGAGTTGCTCCACGAAGCCCCGCACATCACGCCGTTTGGAAGAATGGATGAAGTGAAGGCGGCAAGAGAGTTGGTCCTCTGCTGTTGGCTGCCTGAGAATTACGAGACGATGGCATAAACAACCGACCTTACGCAGATGGGTACTGCAACATTTATGTTGCTTTTCAGTGAAGGACAACATAAATGTTGCGGTACTTGGAAGCCATCTCCCCCATGTAACCCCATCCATTCTCATCGGTCAATTCGATAGTGATCGTAACTGTTTTTCCCGCTTCGATCATAATCTCCCGAAATTCAGTGGATGCGCCGCCGCCTGTCACACCGGCGTATAAAAGGGCATCGTCATTTGGCGGGGGGAGCGCGGCGGCGATGAATGCAACCGCCAGCCTGTACGCGCCGGGGGCAAGCTCAATCACTGTATGCCCTTGCGGCGCATCGTGTAAATATTCGAGCATGGGTTCATAGGCATACGCCTCCTCCCTCAACGCGAACTGCTGCGGAGAGGGCGTAAACACAAGCGATGTAAACACCCAGCCCGCCCTTTCCTTGAATTCAACTTCCGATGGAACGACCAGCGCAAGATGGCGGATATTCGGCGCATCCGCCTGGTAGTTGAACGTCTCTTTGTACCATTGACCCGAGTAGCGAATCTCAAGGTCGAGGCTGCCAGTTGTCGGTGAGAATGAGCGGGTGATAAACTGACAGGAAATACTTCCCAACAACAGCAAGATCAACAAAACCGGCAGGAGCGCTTTTTTCATCTTTCTCTCCATTCAATATCCATTCGGAACTCTCGCTTGTCCTTCTGCCTGCACCGTGCAGCAGGCGCGTGTGAGTGCAGCAAGGAAAAAAATCGGGGCCTTTTTCGTCATTTATTCAACGGACTAAATTCATACACTTTCACATTATCGAGGAGCACGGTTCCATTATACTGAACCGCAAAATCCAGCCCGCCTTGTCGCAACCTTGAATCCTGACTCGAAAGAGTTTTATTTCCACCCATCCATAAAGTTATTTGATCGTTCAAAACTTCCAATTTCACATCGTACCAAACATCCTCGCTGAAGTTTAAGAGACTGACACCATTTTGGAAGGGCTCCAAATTCCAGTCATTTGCCGCACTTCCGTACCCAAGTTTGACCTCCCCGCCATTGGGAGCCAGATATAGTGTGTAGGTCTCGTCGCCCGAAGAACGGAAGGTTAAAATAAAACCGTCGAAGTCTTTGAATTTGATTTGAAATTCGATGATGCCGTTTGAGAAATCATTCGAACCAAATGAGGCCGTTGTGTTCCCGCTTCCCGTGCCGCTTATTTCAAGCACGGATTTCCCCCCGTCTTTTATCACTTGCCAGTCATCACTGCTGATATAAAAACCAGTGACTTCCCCATCTTCAAAATCATTGTCAAAAACAAGTTCTTTGGTTCGGCTCGAGGCATCGGCAGTTTCCGGTGCGGGCGTCTTTTCAAAAAATCTTTCAATGACCGGGCTGGCGATCAAGGCTGCGATCACCGTTCCAGCCAACCCAATTAAGGCGATCACAATCGCTTTGTCCATTTTTTGGCGTTTTGTCTTGGGCATCTCACGGCCTCCCAGGTAGGTTTGGATTATTTTACTCCAATCTCCCGACAACCGCTCGTCAATGTACGGCTTGTCAAATCCGTGTAAAATCAGGCAGAATTAACAAAACAACAAAGGCAAATCTGGAATGAAATTATTCAAAAACAAAAAAAATTATCTCTCCCTGCTTTTATCTCTTTTTATTTTCATGGCAGGCCTTTCCATCTGGAATTTGGATATCCTGATCCGCTTCTACAATTCCTATCAAAACGGCGCGTTGACAATGGAAAAGATTCGGTTGGACATCGCCTCCTTCAACATGGGCAGAAAATCATCAATTGTAGCGGTTGACATAAAAACATCCCGCATGGATGGCATGGCGCAGGTTTACGTACCTGAAGGCGAGTTCTTGATGGGCAAAGGGGAAGTCCGCAAGAATGATAATTCACCCCAGCACATTGTTTACCTTGCTGCATTTTGGATGGACAAATACGAAGTCAGCAATGCCTTGTACTTAAAGTGCCTGCAAGCTGGCAGATGCACAGAATTGGTTTCCGATAATATCAATTACCAGAATTGGATTTATCGGAATCACCCCGTCACCTACGTCACATGGGACCAGGCGAATGCATACTGTCAATGGGCGGGCAGGCGGCTGCCAACAGAAGCAGAATGGGAAAAAGCCGCCCGCGGCACGGATGGACGCCGCTATCCCTGGGGCAATGAAACGCCAAATGCGCGCCTTGCGAATTTCAGCGGAAGCATGATTCATGAATTGGTTTCAGTCTATCGCTATCCGCTGGGGGCGAGTCCGTACGGCGCATTGAACATGTCTGGCAATACCCGCGAATGGGTCGCGGATTGGTACGCCGAGGATTACTATCTGGTAACGCCATACGCCAACCCAACCGGCCCAGAGACTGGAACCGAGCATTCCCTGCGCAGCGGCTCCTACAATGAAGACAAAAATGAAATCACCGTCACCAGCCGCTATCGCCACGAGCCGCAATCCGCGGGGTTAAGCCGTGGCTTTCGCTGCGCAGAAGATGACAAGTAGCAGGTTTGTTCGTTTCAAACTTGTGCTAAACTTAACAAACCAAGTACCGCGCACTTCGCAAGATAAATCGTACGGTACAACAAATTCGGAGGGCACATGCTTACCCTTGTAGAAAAAATCCTCTTTGCAATTGCAACCCTTGTTTCACTTTACTTCTCCTACCGCGGTGTAATGAAGATCGTCGCTCACATTTCCAGCGGGCAGGGAAAAATCAATTGGTCACTTTTATGGAAACGGATTGGAGAACTCATCGTCAAGGTGGGACTTTTCCAACCCGTTTTTCGTTTCCGTTTGTGGCCGTCCATTTTGCACGGACTCATCGGCTGGGGCTTTCTTTCCTTTCTTCTGATCAACCTGGCAGATTTGATCTACGCCTACTCTGGATTCAAACTGCTCGACAACACGGGTCTGTTTGGCGACGTCTACCGCCTCATTGCGGACTTTGCGAATGTTGCCATCGTGGGCGGGATCCTGGCTATGGCATTTCGCCGCTTCATCCTGCGACCTGCGACATTGTCCACTCGCGAGACGACTTTGCTGCACCCGAAAGCGCGGGCTGGAATCATGCGTGACTCAGCCATTGTTACCACATTCATTTTCACTCACAACACGATGCGCTTTTTGGGAGAATCTTTCGGGCTGGCATTGGCAGGTGAAGCTGACAAGTGGCAACCAACCATTTCAACAGTAGCAGGCTTATGGTCAGGTGTGGATGCGAATGTTTTAGTCGCGGGGGAACACATCACGTTTTGGTTATCCATCGGCGCAGTTGTCGCCTTCCTGCCCTACTTCCCGTATTCAAAACACATTCACCTTTTCTTTGCGCCTTTGAATTTCGCATTGAAGCCCGAACGCAAATCCATCGGTGAATTAAGTTACATCAATCTCGATGACCAAAGCATTGAGCAATTTGGCG
>CAKKRM010000117.1:0-11150 GCA_919902735.1 Anaerolineales bacterium
TACTTTACTCGAAAAGCCCTACTTTTTTAGTTTATCTTTGGCGAAGGTATTGTTTTAGATAAAGCATTTAAAGGAGAATTATGATAAAAAAACAAGGTTTGATTCTGGCTTTGATTTTTACAGTGTTGCTGCAAGCCGCCTGCACAGTTTCGGCAGACGCGTGTCCGGCACCCGCATCGGATATAAAGCTCTTTACGAACGCTGAAGATGGGTACTGCCTGCTTTATCCGGCGGAATACTCGACCGCATTGCCTAACCACATCGTTATCAACCCCGCTGTCGGTCCAGGGGATGTTTTGGGCGACGCCTGGGCAAGTATTAATGTGGAAAGCGCCGACGGTTTCACTGCGGCTCAGTTTGCGGATGAGGAGATTGCTTTCGCGGGCCCGGGTCTTAATATCCAGCGTACTGAGGCGAAGGTGGATGGCGAGAAGGCAGTCATCGTTGACGGGCTTCCGGGTCAGGATGCCATGCGCAAGGTTTTCATCGTTCACGGAGACCGCGTGTACACACTAACCTTCCAGCCGTGGTTGGCGAATGCACGAGACCTCGGGCAACCTACTCCGTTGGGGGAGCTGTACACAACGATCATGCGCACACTCCACTTCCTGCCCCCTACAAAAGCCCTGCCAGCTCCGACCCAGCCGTGGGGACCCGGTAATTTGCCTCCCAGTTTGTCGTTCGTCTATCCGCTGGACGGGCAGGTACTCGACTTCGAAGGCGATTATTTATTCAGGGTGAATAACATCGAAGGCGCTGATGGATATCTTTGGAGCTTTACTCAAAACAACGTCATTGTATGGGAAAACCTGCGCGACGAATTGGGACTGACCGCGGGCGGGACGTATGGCATTTCCGCGGGAGGCGCTGCTCACAGTCGTTTTGTTCCTGGTGCGGTCGAAGTCAGCGTGCGCGCGGTGAAAGGTGATTACCTTGCCGAACCGATTGTCATCACAATTATTCTCCAGCCCCGCTAATGCCTCAATTTAGGATACCGTGTTCAAAGGAGAATTATGATAGCGAAGGTCAACGCGTTGCGGGAGTTACAATTCCAAACGGGAGAGGAATTGGACGCGTTGCTACCGTCCCACAAGGGGATGATATCCGTGCTGGATAGGGCGTTTAAGGGAGGAGTTGTGAAAACAGCCCCATTTCCAGCTTGTTTTGTTTTAGCTTATTTTTAGGAAGCTTTTCGGGAGGGTGGAATTAATCGGTATTCAATCTGACCATTGACAACGCTGCGCCATGCAGATTTAATTCTCTGCCAGCAGAACTTTTAGATCAGCCGCAATATCATCGGAGGATGTGTCGGGTGAAAAGGTTTCGCGGAGATTGCCTTTCTTATCCACTACATAAGTGAGGCTTGAGTGCGTCTCGCCATCATCCAGAACCACCACTCCGTAATCCTGCCACGTTTTCGTCAATTCATCAGGCGTGCCGAGCAAACCAAGAAATGCCGGGTTGAATTTTTCCATGAACTCTTTCATTGACTGCGGGGTATCATTGGCGGGATCTGTGCTGACCATTACAACCGCTACATTTTTTGATGCGTTGCCGAGGGTCTCAAGGGCCAGCCTTATGACGGCCAATGTTGCGGGGCATTCATTAACACAGTTTGAAAAACCAAAAAAGACCAGCACAACTTTGCCGGCCTGGCTGGATAGTTGAAAAGGCTGCCCGGTATGGTCGGTCAAATTAATTTCTGCGGCAGAGACGGCGCGCGAAAGAGCGGCGCCTTTTAGTCCACTGCAGGAGACCGTCAAAACAATAATGAGTATGGCAAGCGTTATAAAGTAGGGAGAAATTCGTTTCATTGAGACTTTTTGACTTAAATTAAAAATAATCGAACTGACGCTGAACAGGCGAAGTTCATCTTGCTTCATGGGCATACGCATTTCCGAATCTTACAAATGCAAATCCTTCCATGAGCATGATCAAAAGAAGAGTGGTTGCCAGGTTGAACAGCATCAGGTTTGCCCCATCCCGCAGTAAGATGTGAAGCCGCAAGGCTTGCGCACCCGGTACCGCCCACTTTAGAATGCTTAACAGTAAATTGCCATTCGGGTAAACCCTGTTGCAAATACTTGCCAGAAAGATAAATTCGTTGCCGATCCCAGTTCCGATGTTTCGATTGGACTCTATCAAGACCAACACGGCAGAAGTCGTCCCTCCCAGGATGGCAGCCATAAGTATGGATTGCGTTGAAAGAGACAGACGGCCGTTGGAACGGTTTGTGATCCATTCAGTGAGCGCCACGCTGATCCAGATTGCCAGTAAAACAGGCAACAGAACGATCATCGAATCTCGCAGCCAATTCGAGACTGGCGGAAAATCAACCCGGCTGCGGGTGTAAACATATTGATGCCACTTATTGAGCCATACAATGCTGCCGAATGCAATGAAAATTGCAAGGGCGAATTTTCTGGGTAAAGTGTGAAGAACCATGTTTTAACCTCTCGGAGTGACGAAGAAACAAGAGCATATATTTTGAAAAAACAAGCCCTGCTGGTTTGCCTGGGCTTCCTATTGATATGGTGATTGACGGGCGGCAGGCTTGCCGCCGCCCGTCAATCACTTTTAGGTGGAACTTATTATCTTGTAACGCTTTGCAGCGCGGTCTTCGGGCTGATTCCGCCGAGGCTGGAATTAACTTGTAATCCCGCAGTTCCGTCAGTTCCGGCAGCGGGTTGCGGCGCTCCCTTCAAAGTAAGCTTCCACACGCCTTTAGATTTAGTGAAGGTATCACCCAGGAGCGCAGGATCATACATGAGGGCGGTTGTTGTGAGGTATGGCATGAGTTTCAAGATTGCACTGGCGCTGCTTGATTTGGCTGTGATTATCAACGTCTTCCTTGAAATCTTATACTGAGACGAGGTGATCGTGACGGTGTCTGTAACTATCACCGGGTTGACCGTAATGGTCGTGCTTGCAGTATTGGGTCCTGCCGAGTTTGTAGCCGTGACCGAAAGGTTAATAATCGTGCTTGTTGTTACAACAGGCGCGGTGTAGATCGGGTTGGGGCTGGTAGGATCAGAGAAGGATCCTGCATCGGCGCTCCAAAGATAAGTGATGGGTGTTGTGCCAGTGGCGCTTCCACTCAGGGTTGTTGTTGCGGCGGAATTAACCGTGTACGGACCGCCCGCGCTGGCGACTGGCGCCGTGGCATGAGCAGGGAGTACCTCCCAGCCGAACATCATGGCGTGGTCTTCGTGTGCCAGGTTGTGACAATGCGCCACATAAGGTCCCACGAAATCTCTGAACTGCCGCCAGACCAATACTGACTCACTTGGGTCAAGGTTGACCAGATCCTCTTTCGAGTTGTCATCCGGGTGACCGGGGTCGGCTGGAGGAACCAACTGTCCGTTGCGCATAATGACGCGGTGTTCTTCCATATGTAGGTGGAACGGATGTACCCAACCGCCGCCGCCGTTACGGATCTCCCAAATATTGGAACTTCCAAGTACCTGTTGGGCAAGCGGGCTGTTGCCCGCAGGGTTCTTTAAACTTATCGCCGGGAAGGTGGGATCGAAGGGCACCCCATTGATGAGCCATTCGATCTCGCCGCCAAAACCACCGCGCTGCACTTCAAAGATCATTCTGTTGTCCAACATCTCCTGCGTGATCACAGGCATAGGCGGAAGTTCGCGTAGTACCTTGGCAGCGCTGGGCATCAGGCTGTTGTCGGGCGCATCATCGCCAATCACGATTTTCATGACCGGGATCTTATAATTGGGATCAAGCCCGAAGCGGGTTGAATCGCTCATCTTACGTCCGTCTGTCATTTTCATGATATTCGTCAAGTAGATCACATCGCCTTTTTTGGTCGGCGTTCCATCTGCATATTTTGTAAAATCAACGATGAACTCGCGGCGTTTGGCGGGCCACAACTCGAAGGAATTCCGGACGATTGCCTTGGGCAGCAAGCCGCCGTCAGACGCAATTTGGGTGAATTTCATGCACCGCACTCCATCTGGAATGCGGTACTGTCCCTGAAGTTCGTCGCCGATGTAGCCGAGATCTTTTGCCGCCACCGGCCCGCCCGCGGATTTCATCAACACGAATTCATAACAGCGGGCAATCGAGGCATCCAGGAAACGCAGGCGATACTTGCGGCGGTTGACCGTGAGCGTCGGGTAAGCCTTTCCATTGACAGTAAAGATATCGCCAACGAAGCCGTGGTTGGGGAAGTGCTTAAAGAAGGTTTTGCCCCACCATTCTGGATGAGTGCGGGGATTTCCAGCATCCGGGAATTCGGCATCATGAATGTCATTGTGTAGCGTGACGCCATCGTCCAGGCGGCAGTCGTAGAAAGCCAGCGGGATATCGTAGTCGACATCGAAGGATCCATCCGCGTTGTCTGTCCGTACGCCTGGCAGGCGCAGGCCCTGGGTCTCATCGCCCATATCCATGCCGTACTGGGGATCGTAGATTGGATAAAGTCCAACCATGCCCTTGTAGACATTGGCTCCGGTGTGATCCATGCGATGGTCGTGAAACCAGAAGAAGGATTGCTTCTCGCGCGAGTCGCCACCTGCGGGCCAGTTGAGATAGAGATTATCACACCATGTTCCGGGCAGGTATCCATGGGTTCTTGGGCCGTAATTCATGGTGTAGTTTGGATTGCCATCGCTCTCCGGTGCGGTGTGTGCGTTGTGCAGGTGGGTCAGGAATGACCAATCCGGTGCGCCAAAATCCTGGCGATCGAGGTTGAGGGGGTTCTCGTCGAGCCGATTCACGAAGCGGATGAGCACCGGCTTGCCATACTCGGCATTGACGAGCGGTCCAGGGAACGTGCCGTTGAAACCATAGATAACGCTGGAAGGCAAAGCTCGGACTGTACCCGCCGGGTAGGCGTTCCCTGCGGCGTCGAATGAAGTCGTTGGCTGTCCGTTACTATCAATCGGCAGTACTTGGGATGAAGTAAAGTCATGGGTATTCACCCTGAGTTCGATCTTGTACACAATCGGGTCGGGATATCCGATCTGGCTTGGCCAGATTTGATGCTGTTCGTTGCTGAGTGAGTTCTGCTTGCCGTATTCCGGACCAGGTTTGGATGCCCAGGTATTCCAATCAGATGCGGGTGTTGGAGCCAGAGCCTTCGGAATCGGGAGCGGGTCCACAAACGGGGTGAGAATCAACGGGCTGGTGGGGAAGACTTCCGTGTAGAAACTTCCACGCGCCTTGGCTGTGGAAATGGCATTGACCAGCCGCGAGCCGGCCAGGGTGACTGCCGCGGTTCCGGCCACACCCAACTTCAAAAAATCGCGGCGGGAAAATTGAGTTTTGTCGATCTGATTTTGGGACATGAGAGCGCTCCTTATTTTTGCAATATTCGCGTCTAGCGGGAAAATCTCGGTAGTTCACGAACGAACTTCGTAGTGGCGACTTTAGCCGCTTTTTAGCCGAACGACTGACGCGCAGCGGTTAACGTTTTCGTGAAATACTGATTCTTGTACTTAAGCCTCGTACCTGATTAGGAAAAATCAAACAGCACATGAGAAACATAGTAACTGAAAATATATCGCTGTGATACGGGCGATGGTATTCTTTTTTTTCCGACTTTGGTCTTAAGATTTCAGACTTTAGTCTGGGGTTGTCTAAAAAGCCCGAAGTGACATAAAAAGTTCCGCTATGCTTTGAAAATCAATCAATAACAAACATCCCGAACCACTTACACGGGTGGTCGGGATGTTTTCAGCTAATTGATTCTCACTTTTATGTTTTGGGTTGCCTTTTTTTGACAGCCTGTATTCATCGTAAAAATAATTCCTTAGAATCTTTTCCGCAATGTGTGCCATACCCAGAATGGATTGTAAGGGGCGCAGGCTGTTATAAGCCAAATGGTTCATGTATATAAAAAATAAAAGCGCGGCCATGATCAGGCCGCGCAAAATTTACAATCCCTGAATTGAAATCCTATGGTGGATTATCCCCGTACAATTGCCACTAATTCATCTGGTTTGGTAACGATAAATTGCTGTCGCTCGTATTCATTTCTTGCAACCGCCTGTTTTGGCATTTCATACACATCGATCATATTGTCGCTGAGCCGTATGATAATAACGCGCAGACCAGCCAGCGATGGGATCGAAAAGAGCATATTGAGAATACGAGCCAAATCCAGCAATGTGGATTCGTTCAATAGAATCACGTTCGGCCGATTCTGCACAATGTCATCCAGGAAAGCAAGTTCATCCGTATATTTCGCGTATGCGACCTGCAAATCGGTTCCGATTGTAAGCAGGTATGCGACTCCCTCTTCAAAAATTGATGCCCCAAAAATAAGGATGCGCTGTGTTGAAAGGTCCGAGTGTGGCATGGCAAGCTCGTCTCATTGAATAAATTGGGTTTGAATTTTAAATTAGGATTGTTACATTAATAGTCGTATAAGATTGGAAAAAGTTACTGGTAAAACAGAAAATCACACCTATACCAGCCAATTGTGGAGTGATGGGTTTGCCAGACATCAGTACCTCCACGCGCATAGATACAGAAAGGCCACCCAACCTGGTGCAAGCGTTGGGTGGCCTCTTTGATCATTGACTATTGCTTTGGTGACTGTGGGGCGGATTAGATTCCGCTCCCACAATCACTCATATTTGAAGGCATCGTCTCTCAGCCAGATATTGTCACTCTGACTTATGGGGCCAGAATAAAGTCTACGATCGTGAAACTGGCAGGATTTCTGTTTCTGAGGGTGATGTTCGTGCCTCCCGACAATGTGATCGTTACCAAAGTGTGCGCGCCTGCTGCGGTTATGGTGACCCTGGTGTTGAAATTAGCGGCGGTGACACCAAGAGCAGACAGGTCAATCAGATCCTGCCCACCGACTGCGTTGGCATCGAAATTATCTATACGGTCAGAGCCAGCGCCAGAGGCGTAGACGAAGATATTGAAACCAGCTCCGCCTCGCAACCTGTCGTTGCCAGCGCCGCCTGTGAGGATGTCGTTGCCACCTGCACCGTTCAAGTCATCATCGCCTCCGTTGCCGAAGATATTGTCTGAGCCTGCTGTGCCCGTGAAGTTGTTGGCCGCGTTCGTGCCGGTGAAGAGATCTCCAACAACAGCGGTTTGTCCCGAGATCACCGTCTCCAAGGTGCCACCCAGATCAGTGAACTTCACTACAACACGCAATCGCCGGTTGACCTGCGCCTGGGCGGGCGTGAAGGTGGAAAGTGTAGCGCCAACAATATTGACGAAAGCGCCACCGCCACCGACGTTGTTTTGCTGCCATTGGAAACTGAAGACTCCCAGGCCATTGGCATCGGTGATTCCAGCAACTCCAGCCGAAACCGGTTGCGCTTCAGTTGGTGTCAGATCGCTAACCACAGGCAGGCCAACAGGTGGGGCGTTCCCTACTGTTCCGGTTCCGCTCAAGGTTATGTTGGAGGGCGATCCCGCGGCGTTATGGTTGATACTGACCGTGGCCGACTTCGCGCCGATTGTGGTGGGTGTGAATACCACGTTGATGGTACAGGAGGCGCCAGGTAACACGGTTCCACAGGTATTCAATGTTACTGTAAACTCTCCCAGATTGGCGCCGCTTAGCGTGAGAGCGGATACAACGAGGCTGGCATTTCCGGTGTTCGTGACCGTGATAACCTGTGTCGCTGAGGTGGATCCAATGATTTGCGACCCAAATGCCAGCGATGCAGACGACACCGATGCCAGCGGAGCCGGTACTGGGGCAGTATCTGCGGAGACCACAGTTTCCAGAGCGCCGTGGTTATCGGTAAAGGATACGACCACTCGCAATGTGGATCCACCCTGCGCTGAGGTGGGCACGAAGGAGGGGCCCGTCTCGCCAGCGATGTCTGTGGTTCCTGCCTGCCACTGGTAGGTGAATGTGACGCCAACCAGGCCATCATCGTCAGCTATTCCGCTGGTATCAACTGTCAGCGGGTCGCCAACTAATGGCGTGTTGCTGCTCAGGATTGGCGCGCCGGTCGGCACATCATTGATATTGATAACCGCAGCGGTCACGTCTCCAATGACTGTTTCAAATGCGCCGAAGTCATCGAAGAAGCTGGCTACTGCCCGCAGTGGGAATCCTACTGCGTTATCCTGCGGGGCGAATGGTGAACCAGCGCCCACATCAACCCAGTTGCCTGGTGTGATCTCAGACTGCCAGGTGATGAATAGTGTTCCGACTCCATCAGGGTCGGTGATTGCCGGGGTAACGGTCAACAGTTGATTCTCGGTCGGGGTGAGATCGTTTATTGTCACCGTGCCGGTTGCCAGCGTATTGGTGTGGAATATATCGGTGAGCAAGACTCTGAATGGGAGTAGGCAGAGACCGGTGACAACATCTATTTCGTCACAGAATTCGAGCTGTTCGATATTCCATAGCGTGTCAGTACCATCGTCGCCGCCACCGCCACCACCACCACCACCGCCGCCGCCACCAACTGCGAGGTCAGTGACCGTGATGCTGCCATCAAGGTTTTGGGTGATTAGGTAATCAGTTTGAGGGCCTGAGAATTTTGCCGTGTCAACATCAAGCCCCGGGCCGGGATTGAGGATTTCGCGAACGGCAACAATGTTGCCAGGGTCAACGAGGCCCGCGAACACTGCATGTTGCAAAGTCATGCCTGCAGTGCTTGGACCAAAGGTTCCTGAAATGGCCGCGTGCTCCATGAGATCAACGCTGCCGATCTCAGTGGCTGGGTTGCTCGGGTCGGTGCGAATACTGAGCCGAACGTTCATGTACTTATCACCATCAAGGATGTCATCTCCGCCGCGACCTTCAATCAGATCGCTGCCGGCGCCGCCGAGCAGGATGTTGCCCTCGCCCCAGACGAAGTCACCGGTAAGCAGACAATATTGCGTCACGGAATTGGTGAGAATTTGATCTATTGGCGTGGTAAGAGGAGGAACCAGCGCATCGAGACCCGCAATACGGTCAAGACCTGCCTGATCGAGGGCATCGCAGCCGATGAATCCGCCGCCGCCCACTTCGCTTGGAATAAGGCTGTCACCGCGTAGTATGTCGTCGAAGTTCCAGCCGGATAGCGCTTCCATTTCGTTGAAGCGGTCCCGCACTTCGTTTAACGGGGGTGGTCCAGCGAGGAGCAGAAGAGCCAAGTCCGCATCCTGCGGTTGAGGATCTCCAAGGCCAATGGACCAGTCATAGCCGGCAGTGCCGGCGTTCTTTTCGACGCCAGGGCCAGCAACCAGGATATCATCGCCGCCTTCACCGTCATAGTCATCGTCGCCGCCCTGACCGATAAAGATGTCGTGGCCGGGCAGGTTATGATCGTCGAAGAACAGGGTGGAACTGTCGCCAATCAAGAGGTCAGGCTGATCGCCGCCCTCTATCCAGTCATCGCCGCTGTCGCCGAAGACGCCATCAATACCTTGACCGCCAATGGCGAAGTCGTTACCTTCCCCGGCAAAAATCTCGTTGGCATTGGCGCCGCCATTCATGAAGTCGTTGCCTTCGCCACCCATGAGGATGTCGAGGCCGGGGCCGCCATCAATGGCGTCGTTTCCGGGGCCGCCCTTGGGAACATCGTCACCATTCACATCGGTGATAATGTCGTTGCCTTCGCCGCCGAGAGCGACGTCAGCGCCGTCACCGCCTTCGATGATGTCATTGCCTTCTCCGCCCCAGAAAGTGTCGCTGTCATTACCACCGTAGATGCGGTCTACAAATAAGCCAGGAGCGCCGTTATAGACACTCTGCCCGTTGATGCCGACAGGGTCAACAGAGTTGACTGCCCGATAGCGGACCGTACCGTTAGACATGCGGATCAGCAGAGCGTTTTCGTTACACTCCGAAGCTGGGTCGTCATTGACTGAGCCAGCGCCTCCAAAAGTGAGATTGCCGAGTTCGAACTTGCAATCAGCAGTAGCGAATGGGTCAGCCTTTAGGGAGTGCGCGTTTGTATTACGCATCACCAGTTCGGCGAACGAATTGCCTTCAAGCTGCGCTCTCAAGTTCATACCCGGGGTGCGGGCCAGATAGTAGAATCTGTCGCCGTTTTGCAGGTTAGTCATCTGGTTTTCGAACACATAATTGAACGTAGTGCCGAGCAGGCCGCCGAACAAATTGGTGCGCTCTGCAAGGCCGCCGACCCACAAATCAATGTCATCTACGCCTGTCATGGAGGTGTTGCCTGAATTCGCCCATGCGCCAACGCTGAACACGAAGTCGGCGCTGTCTGTGGGCGGGAAGATATTGTCAGCGCTTTCATCTATGAAGGTAAGAGGATTGTCGCCGAGGAAGCCATCTGGGCCGGGGCCGGCAGGGAGAGCGAGAATTTCTGCGGTATCGTCAAGGCTCTCATCCGCGTTTGTTGTGAGGGGGTTGTCGCCAAGAACGCCGTCCGGGCCAGGACCGGCAGGGATGGCGGGGGTGTCATCAAGGCTCTCATCCGCGTTTGTTGTGAGAGGGTTGTCGCCAAGAACGCCGTCCGGGCCGGGACCGGCAGGGATGGCGGGGGTGTCATCAAGGCTCTCATCAAAAAGAGGTGTGAGAGGATCATCGCCAATGAAAGGATGCTCGGCCCCACCATTGGCAGGAACTTCGGCAGTATCGTCCAGGCTTTCATCTGCATTCGTTGTGAGGGGGTTGTCGCCAAGGATGCCGTCTGGGCCCGGGCCGCCGGGGATGGCGGCGGTGTCATCAAGACTCTCATCCGCATTTGTTGTGAGGGGGTTGTCGCCAAGGATGCCGTCTGGGCCGGGACCGGCAGGAACTTCGGCGGTATCGTCAAGGCTCTCATCCGCGTTTGTTGTGAGGGGGTTGTCGCCAAGAACGCCGTCTGGGCCGGGACTGGCAGGGATGGCCGTGGTATCGTCGAGGCTCTCATCGAAAAGAGGTGTGAGAGGATCATCGCCAAGGAAAGGATGCTCGGCTCCGCCATTGGCAGGAACTTCGGCAGTATCGTCCAGGCTTTCATCTGCATTCGTTGTGAGGGGATTGTCGCCAAGGATGCCATCCGGGCCGGGACTGGCAGGGATAGCGGCTGTGTCGTCGAGACTCTCGTCGGCATTCGTTGTGAGGGGGTTGTCGCCAAGGATGCCGTCCGGGCCGGGGCCGGCAGGAACAGCGGCAACAGCGGGAGTGTCGTCGAGACTCTCATCCGCATTTGTTGTGAGGGGGTTGTCGCCAAGGATGCCGTCCGGGCCGGGGCCGGCAGGAACAG
>CAKKRM010000117.1:11250-25009 GCA_919902735.1 Anaerolineales bacterium
CGGCAATAGCGGGGGTATCGTCAAGGCTTTCATCGATGAAGGTAAGCGGATCGTCAAACAAGATGCCGTCTGGCCCTGGCAGCGTTGTGCCGTTGACGATTTGGTCAGCCGCGGCGCGCCTGGCTTGTAAACTGCCAGCCAGGATGGGGCCTGCGCCGTCCGGATCAAGCCCAGTGATACTTGGGTGACTGCCGTAGGCTGCAATGAAGTTGATCAGCGACTCGGGGTGCTTGAGCGACTGGCCGAAATCAATCCAGTCGGTGTATGGAGTCAACTGTCCGTCATTTGTAGCTGTGAAAATCTGCCGGCGCACGTTGTTCAGCGAAGGAATACCTTCACTGCGGGCGCGGGTCATGTTGATGGCGGCGAGATCGAGAGGCAGTCCCACCAGTCGGTTGCGAAGCACATCGGTGACAAACTCGTCAATCTCGTTACCGGTCTGGTCCGACATACCCATGAAGATGGAGCCAGCGGCTTCTTGTGAAGAAAGTACACCGGCAGAACCGCCATTGTAATATTCCGCAGGGTTAAGGAACCCGTTGAATAATGGAATAGAGTTGTCCGATCCGTCGGCATTGATCCGTGCGATATCCTCGGTCAGCATCGAATGGCCGAAGCGGTACACTGCATGGGCAAACTCAGCCGTGATGGCCGGGTTGACATCCGTTTGGTTTAAGGCGAAGGCTTCGAAGGGATTGATCCCAGGCTGAACCTTGCGGGCAAACTCTTCGAATACCAGGTGTTGATATTCCATTTCGGTTACGAAACGGGCTGCCTGGAAGAGGCGCTCGCCGTTCCAACCATCAGCGCCAAGCGCAGTTTGCCAGTCGGCAAGGCTTGTGACGCCGCTCGTATCGTTGGTAAGCACGTTCTCGATGTCGTCAACAAGACGATCATGCTCGGAGTGGAATACCTGGTGAATAGCCTGAAGCGCGATATTCTCATTACAACGGCCATCGCCGCAGATCGCGTGCAGGTCGAGCAATTCATTGTCGTACTCGCCAGCCGCCACTGGATCCAAACTGCCGCCGGCTGCACCATCGGCGTCCGGGGTTTTGGGCGAAGTGGCCGAGCCTGGACCAGCGCTATGCGCGATGTCGTTCAGGAAGGCGGTGTTGATGCGGAACGCATCCAGCGGGGCAGCAACTGGAGCGGCCGTGTTGCCCTCTACGAGACCGCTAGCCGTCACGTACTGAGGAAGACCGCGCAACGGACCGGGGATAAATTTTCCGTACGGATCGGCCGCGATCATCGGAATGTTGTTAACATCAGTGTCAACAAGTTGCATGCCAAGCACGGTCGCCGCCTGATTCTTGATCATTGCCCAGGTAGCCAGGCCGCCATCAGCCGAGCTGAGGAACTTGCCCGTTGAAACCGGCCGGCCTGCGGTGTTGTTGACGTATTCGCGCAGAAAGACCTGGTGTGACGAATGCGAGGTGTAGGTCTGGCTCTGATCCACGAAAGGTGTGTCGGTATTGGGGGCGTTGCGGAAACCGTCAGAACCTGTCACGATAGTGCCCCGCGTCAAAACCATGAACCGCGCGTTGGCAGGCAGATCATCGCCATCGCCCAGAATATGGTTATTGCCAGCAATCAGAGGATCGTCGGCCTGAAGCGGCACGAAGACCGAGCCATTACCACCGTTGGTGATTTTGTCGAGACCGTGATCAAAGAACTGACCGAAGATCGTGAACAAACCGTTAAATGGCGGTGAGAGTCCAACGTCTGTCGTTACGTTTGGAATGAACAGAGTCTCATACTGAGGCACGCAGCCAAGAGGTAAGCCGTCGGCGCCCCCCGGAGTTGTCGGTTCTATGGTGCATGGCACGACACCCTCGTTGCCCTGGCTTCTAACCGGAAAACCAGCGGCTGCAACTGCTGCCGGGTTGGTCGAGGTCTGATCAACGATCAAGTTGCTGATCATGCGTGGTTCGGAGTCGAAAACAAACCCGCTTGTCTGGGCATAAGAAGTCGAGCTGCCGGCTCCTGGGAAACCTGCTGAAACTGGCTCTGCAGATTCGAATACAGGAGTGGTCAAACGCAGGAAGGTCTGGTCTGCCGCGCCGAAGGTTTCCTGGCCGGGCTGCAGGTTATTACAGGTGCCATCCACAGTTCGAAGACCGAAGGAGAGCAACGGGCTTGGTATCTGATCAGGTCCACTGCCGAGAAGCGCTCCGCACGGACCGGTTAGGGATGTGGTATTCGCAACATGAGCCTCAGCGATCTTGATCTGTAGGAGGATGAAAGCCAGATCAGCGGGAGTGACTGTGAATCCCTGCCCGACGATATTCGCTTCGACCGTCGCGGCCTGCGAAGGACCTACGCCGATGCTCGTCATGAGCATGGATAATGTCATCAACACGGTCCAGGAAAAGCGCGCTACAGGCTTGGCTCGCTCATAAGTCTTTTTGGAAAGTAGAGCAAGCTTTTGACGAAGGGTAGTTATAATTAACATAATTTTATCCTTTTTATGTTTTGACGGTGATTTTCATTTTGAAAAAATAATTATTTACACCAGTAGATAAACACAATATCTTCATATATCGACAAGCTCCTTTTTGGAATAATGTTGAAAACCTCACCAACAACTGAAACGATCAAGAATGAAATAAACAGAGATAAAATCTCCATCGCGCAATCCCGTGTGGGATGGAGCGAAGAGATAACTAGATATATATAGTACTGGGATACGGGGGATGCTGAAACGGGAAAAGGTATCATTATTATGTAATACTTTGGTCTATGATTTTCCGACCTTTGTCTTAAGACCAAAGTCGCATACCTCTTCGGATTCTTGTTCATTATTTTAGGCGCTTGTACCATGCAGATCAGTTTCGGGGGCAGCATACGGGCAATGAGTTGTCACCTGTGGTAAAGATGAGCCGTGTTGAAAATTTCGAGTGAAGCATGTCAATTTCTTGAGAACCGAAAAAGTACAATGAGTTGAATGGGATTGTCGAAAATGAAATCACCCTATTTGGAGATATAATAACGGAAACATCGCAGGCGCAATATGGGCGATGTTAATCAAATAGGACTTTCGCCCGCTCCTCTTGTTTTGCATGTCACCCTCCCGATGTCCTTCGGGAGAATGACAAGCGAAAGTCCTGTCAAATCACTTCGCCAATGCCACATTCCAAAAATTGGCCGCGCGGATTCCAAAAGTTCCACCTGCGTATACTCCTCCACATTGCGTTCATTGTCAACTACCTGCAATTTTAGTTGTCAAACTTCCGTTTTTATTCGGATACCTTATTGAAGCCTATAAGCATGTCTGAGGAAAACATATGTTTAACGGTATTAAAAATTTTGCATCGCGTTGGTCTCTGGCTCAACATTTTAGGTTTACGGGCCTGGTTATTACGATTCTTGGCACGCTCGTTATTGGCAGGTGGGTTGCTGATCAAATAAAAACCAGCGTAATCAATGAGACAGCCGCTGCCACCGCGCTCTATTTGGATAGCTTTATTGCCCCCAATCTTCAGGAACTCAGCCACTCAAAATTTTTACCGCCGGAAAACGTCAAGCTGTTGAACAAACTGCTCACCGAAACCAATCTTGGCCGCAAAGTCGTAACCGTTAAAGTCTGGGATGCGGAAGGGCTCATCCTCTACAGCAATCGTCCATCCATGATTGGCCGCGCATTTCCCGTTGCGGATGATCTATCTGCCGCCTGGCAGGGTCAGGTAGCGGCATTAATCAGCAGCCTGGAAGAAGATGAGAATATTGAAGAACGACGCTTTTATCAACGGCTGCTCGAAATCTACATCCCAATCAGGCAAAATGGCACGCATCAAATCATTGCCGTTGCCGAGTTCTATCAGGAAGTGGATGCGCTCGAAGCGGAAATAGTGGCGGCTCAGAGGCAAGGCTGGCTGGTAGTTGTTACGATTATGGCCGCCATATACCTGCTGATGTTTGGATTCGTTCAAGGGGCTGGTAATCGGATCAGACAACAGGAAATTGCACTGAAAAATCAAGTGGCGCAGTTGACTGAAATACTATCTTTTAATGATGAACTCGATCAACGCGTGCGCCGTGCAACAGCGAATACGACCTTGCTCAACGAGAGTCTTTTGCGCCGCATGAGCGCTGAACTTCACGAAGGGCCGGTACAGGAAATAAGCCTCGCGTTATTACGGATTGACCAGGCTATGAGTGAAAATGAAGTCTGCCGCCTGGTCAACCTGAACAGCAAGTGTAACGATAACCTGCCCATCGTGCAGACTGCAATACAGACTGCTCTCCAGGAAATACGCGTCATCGCCACCGGCCTTGGGCTTCCACAATTGGGTGAGTTGACTCTGCCCAAAATTATCTCCCGCGTAATCCATTCACATGAACAACTCACCGGGACAACGGTGACCCTGAACATGAGCGATCTTCCAGACCAAGCGACCCTGCCAATTAAGATCACAGTCTATCGGTTCATTCAGGAGGCATTGAACAATGCACACAAACATGCAGGTGGAGCGGGGCAGCAGGTGCGAGTGACATGCAATTTGAATCAAATGCAGATCGAGGTCTCAGATCGAGGACCGGGCTTTGATGTCACCCGTCTGATCGAATGGACAGAGCGTCTCGGTTTGGTCGGGATGCGTGAGCGTGTGGAAAGCATGGGGGGGATGTTTAAGATCGAGAGCCAGATCAACGAAGGAACGAAAGTCACCGCCCACCTTTCCCTTCAAAATGTCGGAGAATATGCAAATGGATAGGGCTCACCTTATGAACATGGACAATCATCCAATTTTCCTCAAGGAAGCGGCTTCCAGCCTCGGAAAAGAGGAAAGATGGTAATGCGTATTGTAAATTTTTATGCGCGCAGGACTTTGGTCTTCCAACGCATGAGAAGTTCAAAATTTTTAGTCTATCTCGTCCATCATGCAGATTTTACAGATGGTTGGAGTCTGATCCAACGGTTTACGTTTCAAAGTTTTATTGTCATGCTGCTTGGCACAGCCAGTATTGGCTGGTGGGTTGGGGAGAAAATTAAGACGAATGTGATCAAAGAATCGGCTGCCGCAACCGCGCTCTATATGGATACCTTTGTCGCCCCCAACGTTCAGGAACTTGCAAAGTCGAAATCCATAACTGCGGAACACGCCCAGGCTTTGGACAACCTGTTCAGCGAGAACAATCTTGGTCAACGGACTGTGTCTGTAAAAATCTGGAGTAAGGATCATTATATAATTTACAGCAACATTCCCTCGCTGGTAGGTCTTACATTTCCCAATACGGAAGATCAGGCAGACTCCTGGCATGGCAAAGTGACGGGAGAAATCAGCAGTTTACAGGAGGCAGAGAACATCGAAGAACGACGCTTGTCTGCCGACCCATTGCTCGAAATCTACAGCCCTGTGCAACTGAACGACACGAACCAAATCATTGCCGTTGCCGAGTTCTATCAAAAAGTGGATACCCTTGAAGCGGAAATAGCTAAAGCTCAGAAGCGTGGCTGGCTCATTGTCGGCGCAACCATGACGACCATGTATCTGTTTCTGATTGGGTTCGTTCGATGGGCTGGTAACCGGATCGGGCAACAGGAATTGGAACTAAAAAACCAGGTAACGCAGTTGACCCAGCTACTGTCTCATAACAAAGAACTTGCCAGGCGTGTCCGTCTTGCCGCAGCAAATACGGCTGCGCTCAACGAGAGTCTCCTGCGCCGCACCAGCGCTGAACTCCATGATGGGCCGGTGCAGGAAATTAGCCTGGCTCTGTTACGGCTCGACCGCGCCATCGATCAAAATGAAACCTGTCGTCTGGTCAATCCAAACAGCAGGTGTAACGATAATTTACCCATTGTCCAGACCGCTTTGCAGACCGCCCTGCAAAAAATGCGCGCCATCGCCGCCGGACTCGGGCTCCCCCAATTGGATGGCCTAACGCTATCTGAGGTCTTTTTTCGTGTGGTACGTTCACATGAACAGCGCACTGGGACGAAGTCCACTTTGATTATAAGCAACCTGCCAGATCAAAGTACGTTACCGATCAAGATCACAGCCTACCGTTTTATTCAGGAAGCATTAAATAACGCCTACCGCCATGCAGGTGGAGCGGCTCAACAAGTGCGGGTGAAATGCAAAACGAATCAAATCCAAATCGAGGTCTCAGATAATGGACCTGGTTTCGATGTCACTCGTCCGATCGAGTGGGAAGAACACATTGGCCTGGCTGGCATACGTGAACGAGTGGAAAGCATGGGAGGGCTGTTTAGGATCGAGAGTAAGATCAACGAAGGGACGAAGGTGATTGCCATCCTTTTCCTTCAGAATTCTGGAGAGTATGCAAATGGATAAGATACGACTTGTGATCGTAGACGATCACCCGATCTTTCGCGAGGGTGTGGCTTCCATCCTTGGTTCCGAACCGGATATCGAGATCGTGGGGCAGGGCGTCACTGCAGATGACGCGACCCGCCTGACCCGTGAAATGCTGCCAGATATCATTCTATTGGATGTTAACATGCCCGGCGGAGGCGTGAACGCCGCTGTAAAGGTGGCAAATGTATTCCCGGTGGTTAAGATTATTATGCTGACCGGGTCTTCTGAAGAAGAAGATGTTATAACCTCACTCAAAGCTGGAGCTCATGCCTACGTGCTTAAGGGAGTTGCCGCACGTGAATTGAATGGAATTGTGCATTCGGTTTACATGGGCGAAGGCTATGTAAGTCCATCGCTGGCAGCCCATTTGCTCTCCGAAATAACAGCGTCACAACGTCAACAACATTCCGTGAAGGATGATTTCGAGGAGTTGACCGAACGGGAACGACAGATATTGGAACAAATTGTCAAGGGAACCAGCAATAAGGAAATTGGGCAAAACCTGTTTTTAACCGAAAAAACGATCAAGCATTATGTGACCAATATCCTTCAGAAACTGCATGTTCGTAACCGTGTGCAGGCGGCGCTTTTAGCTCAGGAGAAGACCAGGCCAAGACCTGCCCCCTCAGCAAAGGACCGTTAGACTTTATCGGAATTTAAATTGGGACGCTGAAAAACGTGGACCGACGCAGATTCTTCTGAGGAATTGCTGGAAAAACCAATATGAATCAGCGTTTCACCTGTACAGCACCAAACGCACATCGTCCCGATGTCCTTCGGGAGTGCGGTGCAGTGTCAGCGTTCATCTGCGTCCAGACAGGTTCTTCCGCTTATTTCCGATAAAGTCCAATAAACTGATTACCCTGACGTACGCCTGACCAACAACAGAATGCTTTTGATTTACCCCCCAAAACGTAAACCGATTCACTGCATCCACTGGTTGAATACTTCCTGGTTGACAATTTGAATACGACGGTCTTCCAGTTTGATCGCCCCGCTTCTTTCCATTTCTTTCAATGAGCGCGCCACCACTTCCCGCACGGTTCCCAGCCTCGCGGCGAGTTGTTCCTGCGTCCAGTGCGGCGCGGATTTGTCCTGCGGCAGTTCGACGATTAAGCGCGCCAGGCGGTGGGTGACCTGGTAGAAGGCCATCTCGCTGACCATCTTCACCATGCCGCGCAGCATCCTCCCGAAATTCACCAATACTTTTTGCGCGAAGACAGGATGCGCCATAACGAGTTCATGGAGCTTCCCGCTGTCGATCACCCAGACGCGGCATATTTCCAGCGCCTCCACGTTGACGGGGTTTGCGCCTTCATCAAATGCAGGGACTTCGGCGAAGGTGTCGCCCTCCTGTAAAATGCGGACGATGTACTGCCGTCCCTGGGGGGAGAGCTTGAATATCTTGGCGCTGCCATGTTCGACGATGTGTAACCCATTGCAGGGGTCGCCTTCCCAGAACAGGACATCTCCGCGCTGGTATTCGCGAAGATGCATGTGTTCGGAAATGTCTTTTAGCATGGTTTCTGAAAGATCGTCGAAATATTCATTCCCCCGAAGGATCATTATTCTTGCACTTACATTTGATTCAATGGATTTCATGGCTGGAATTATATCTCACCGAGCAGAACATGGTCTGCGCCGCGATCTATTTCCCAGGGATAGACGATGAATGCGTCGGTGACGGCGGCGTAGTAATCGGGCCGTACACTGCCGAAAAGGTTTCGATATGGGTTGAAATGCAAGACGCAGGTTTCGGGGAAGCCGCCCGCCGCAGAGACGCGGTTCTTCACTGCGGTGATCGTGCGCCCCGAACCCCACACATCGTCCACGATGAGGGTGGGGCGTCCGCGCAGTTTATCGTCGGCGGGGAATTGGATGAACTCGGGCCATGCCATCAGGTTTGTTTTATCCGTCTTGGATTGCGCGGGGAAATCCACAGCGGCGGTGAGGATGTGGGTGATGTCCATGGATTCGGCGAGCATTCCGCCGGGAATGATCCCGCCGCGGGTGATCATTACCATTGCGGTAAACTCACGGCGGAACTGGGGAACCAGATGATCTATTAATTTATCCAACTCTTCCCAGGGGATCATTTCTCGGCGGGGTTCGGATGACATGAAGTTAATTTCCTTGGCAGGATTATTTGTCAGCGTGGCGAATGTCAATCAGGCCAGAGCCGCTGCGAGCGGGGCAGGAGCGGCGACTTGAGTCGCGCGTCCCTCGGCTCGTGCGGTTTCCACTTCCCGCGCCCAGATATAAAGGCAGGTGTGGTAGGCGGTGCTGGTGTAGGAACTGAACAGGCTGGAGACCATCACGAAGGTGAAGAAGATCAGCGCGCCGATGGTGATGCCGATGACTAAAATGGCTGTACTGCCGCCCGCCACGTAGGCGATGCCGCCGCCGATGGCGAAGGCCAGCAGGAGGCCGATAACGGTAAACGCAAACCCGATGAGGCCCGTGACCCAGCGGACGCCGACAAAGCTGATGCCGATGAGCAAAAAGTTTTCTTTGGTGATCTTTACAATGCGCGCGAGGCCGTCTTTGAGATTCAGATCGTCAATGACCATGGCGGGCAGGACGAGCAGTGCGGCTTCGGTCCACAGGGCTTCGACGGCGCGCATGGCGCTGCGCAGGATGCTGCCCAGCACATTATTTTTTTTGTTGCTGTTTGCCATATTTCGCAGGATGCCCACGATGGTGGAAACTGCCGCGAGGGTGAGAATATCGAAGAAGTCGCGGCGCACGATGTCCCAGGCTTCATCCATGCGGGCGTCGCCTGTGGTGAGGTATCCGTAGATCAGGCGGATGGTCATGGCGGAAAAAACGTAGGTGACCGTGAATTGGATGAACATCAGGATGGCGCCCAAAACGCCCATGATGATCTGCCCGGTTTGACTGCCGCTTGTTAGAACGGCAGTGATGATGATGGGAATAATGCCGATGACGGAAATGATCATGCCGACGACCAGCGCGTACACGGAAGGCTTGAGCAGGTCTTTGTCTTTAAATGCCATGCCCCAGGCTTGTTTTAGAAAATTCCAACCACGTGAAAAACTTTGCATAATATACTCTCCTGTTCAAAGATGTTTCGATTATAGCAAACTTATCGGTTCAATTTCAATTCGCCAATCGTTTAATTTTATATCGCGTAATAATGATGCGGGGTCTGGCCCGCGCACCACGATTTGCCAGCGATAGATTCCATCCACTTTTGCAAAAAAACATGGGACGGGGCCGATCAATTCCGTTTGATGACGCTTCTCCGCTTCGATCTTAATCTTTAGCCTGTCTGCTGTTCTTCTGGCTTCTTCCTCCGCCCGAGCATTGTCTGCGTGGCGATATTCCAAACGCGCCAGCTTTGCATACGGCGGATAGCCCAACTGCTTGCGATATTCCAACTCGCGTTTGTAAAACCCGTCCACATCATGCTGCGCCGCAAATTGAATGGCGTAATGATCGGGCATGAAGGTCTGCAAAATGACCTTGCCGCCGAGGGAGGAACGTCCCGCCCTGCCTGCGACTTGTGTGAGGGTTTGGAAGACCTTCTCGCTGGCAAACGGGTCTGGCAGATTCAAGCCTACGTCTGCAAGCACGATGCCAACCAAGGTAACCATTGGCAGATCAAGCCCCTTTGCGAGCATTTGCGTGCCCACCAGCACATCTGCCTGGTGATTGGCAAAGTGGGTGAGGATGATCTCGTGCGCGTCTTTCTGGCGGGTTGTGTCCCAGTCCCAGCGCAGCGTACGCGCCTGCGGGAACATGGCTTTGATATCCGCTTCCACTTTTTCACTGCCCAGCCCATACTCGCGGATTTGTATGCTTTGGCAGTTCGGGCATGTCTTTGGTTTTTGGCGGCTGTATCCGCAGTGGTGGCATAACAGGGTTGAAGGTTCAACATGCATTGTCAGTGGCGTTTCACAGTTTGGACATTTCAGCACATGGCCGCAGTCACGGCAAAAGATGTAGGTGGCTGTCCCGCGGCGGTTGAGGAAGATGATGGCCTGCTCGCCGCGTGAAATCGTCTCCGCAAGCGACTCGGATAAACTGCGCGAGAAGATTCCGCGATTGCCATTCTTCAATTCCTCGCGCATGTCCACCACTTGCACGGGCGGGAGGGCAGAGTCTGTGACGCGGTTGGGTAAATGTAAAACCCTCACCCCTGGCCTCTTATCATCCCCGAAGGAGGCTCCCAAAGGGATAGGGGAATGAGTAGCTTGAAATCTTTGTTCAATGGTCGGTGTGGCGGAGCCCATCACACAGACTGCCCCGCAGAGGCGTGCATAATCCTGCGCGGCGGTCATCGCGTTGTAATACGGCGGCTCGGCCTGGTAATAGGAACTGTCGTGGCATTCGTCCACGACGATGAGTCCGATGTTTGGCAGCGGTGAAAACAAGGCTGAACGCGCGCCGATGATGACGTTTAGTTTTCCATCCCGCGCGCGCCGCCAGGTATCGTACCGTTCGCCTTCAGATAATTTTGAGTGGACGAGTCCCACCTGCCCAGGGAAGCGCACTAAAAAGCGGCGCACCAATTGCGGGGTGAGCGCAATTTCAGGAACCAGAACAATAGCCTGTTTTCCTTTTTGAATTACTTCCTCTGCGGCACGCAGGTAGATTTCGGTTTTTCCCGAACCTGTAACTCCGTATAAAAGAAAGGATGAAGGCTGAAAGATGAAAGATGAAAGAATGCTTTGCAGAGCGGCGGTTTGCTCGGGGGTTAATGTCAAGTCGTCGCTTGTGGTTTGTTTCTCTATTTTCCCTAACGGGTCGCGGAAAATTTCATTTTCAAATAGGCGAATCAATCCGCGTTCTTCGAGTTCCTGCAAATCTGAAATGTTACAGCCTGTCTCAGCATAAATCCACGAAAGGTTGATGGCATCGGGCTGTTGGATGAGAAAACGTAATGCCGCCTGACGACGCGCCAGAGTCTGCTTGGTGGAGCCGAGGGAGTCCATCTCCGCTTCCGCCGCTTCAGGCTTAACCGACAGTTGAGCAACGCGCACGAACTTTGGTCTCACTCTGGGGGCGGGTAACACGTTCTTTGTGGAAAGCGCTCCTTTTTTGACGAGCATGTTCGCGGTCTTGCGCCAGTCTATTTTTGCAAAATGTGAATCGATTTGTCTTCCACGCAATGCGCCGCGTTCGTTGAGTAATACCAGCAAACGTTTTTGAATTGGCAACTGACCGCTGACCACTGATGACTGATCACTGATGACTGATGACTGACCACTGATCACTGAATACTGCACATCCGCCTGTTGAGATAAGCCTGTGGGAATCATCAAGTTCACAATAGACGCAAGCGGATTCAGCGTAGCATCTGCCAGACGAATGGCAAGGGCAATTTGCGGCGGAGTCAGAACGGGGGCAGGGTCGAGCAGGTCAATGATTGATTTGGGATTCTGTATGGGGGAAGAGTCTGTCAATTCGAGGATGATGCCCTGCACCGTCTGATTTCCAAAAGGCGCAACAACAAGACAACCCGCCTTGATGTGGGAGGCGAGTTCGACGGGAACGGCATAATCGTAGATGCCTGAGATGGCGGGGATGTTGACGGCGAGGCGGGCGAACATGAGTTGATTATACGTGGAGTCCAATGACTCCAGTCATTGGACCGCCAAAGTCAGGGGACTTTGGATTCCGAAGTGATAACCGCCGCCCCATAGCCAACGACAGATGAATAATCTTTGGTGACATCGCCAGAAGTGGCGTAATTTAATATTTGAACTTTATCTGCGCCGAGTTTTTGAGATGCCCATAATGCTGCGGCAACTGCGGCGTGTCCGCAGGCATAGCCTTTGCCAGTTTGTTCGGCTTCAAAGATGGAATGCGGGTTGAACGACTCGAAACGCTGGAGCATTTCATGGTCGAAGATATGCGCGGTTTGCTGGTCGTAAAAATGGGAGAGGTCTGTGGATGCCACGATGACGGCGTTTTTCTTTTTGAGTGTGCGGGCCAATGCGGCCCCAAGTTTTTTGGTAACACTCTCTTCCTGGGCGCGGATCATAATTGGCAAAAGTTTGAATTCGTTTTTGAGCGCCCGCTGTAAAAAGGGAAGCTCGATCTCGAGCGAATGCTCCTTGTCATTTGGGATGGGGGCGATGGGAATATCGAGATTTTTTTGAAGTTCTTCCATCACATGTTTATCCACTTCAATGTTGCCAAGCGGTGTGGCGTAGGCTTGATGGCTGGTGGTGATGAGCGGGTAGGGGGCGAAGCTGTGAAATGGCGCAAGAATGACAACGAGGTTAGGGCTGAGTCCGCGAAGCGTGGCGAAGGCATGCGCGGCGACTGGTCCTGAATATTTATGTCCCGCATGGGGAGCGATCACGCCGATGATTTTTCCTTTCAGTTCAGGCAGTTTTGCTGCCGCGAGGTATTCATCCACGCGGGCGGCGAGGGTGTCGGGTATCTCTTCGTACCATGTCCCTGCAATCGGAGAGGGGCGCAGGTCAAGCGTGTTCATAAAATTATTGTAGCACGAAGGGAAAGAAAAAGGATGAAGACAGAAGGATGAAGGATGAAAAAAAGGCGGACATTTCTGCCCGCCCACTGATAACTGTTCACTGATAACTGATAACTACCCACTTTTCACTAGCTCTTCATTCTCTCCGCCACGATCTCGGCCACATCCTTCACTTGCATCGAGTCACCATCTGCTTTGCTGGCATCTGTCATCATCGTCAGGCAGAAGGGACAGCCCACAGCAACTGTATTTGCGCCCGTGGATTTGGCTTCGGCAAAACGCGATTCATTCACACGCGCCGAACCTGCTTCCTCTTCCTTCCACATTTGCGCGCCGCCCGCGCCGCAGCAGAAGGACTTGGCGGAATTGCGCGGCATCTCGATGGTTAATGAGCCTGTTGCGTGGAGCGTGGTGCGTGGTGTGTCGGTGATCTTGTTATGTCTTCCAAGATAACACGGATCATGGAACGTCACAGAAAACTGATCACTGCTCACTTCCAAACTGATCTTTCCCGCACCAACCAACTCATTAATTAATTGCGTATGGTGGATGACCTGGTAATTCCCGCCAAAGGCTGGGTATTCATTTTTGATGGTATGTAAACAATGCGGGCAGGTGGTGACGATCCGCTTCGGTGCAACCTCGTTTAAAATTTCTACATTTTGAGAAGCAAGGCCGAAGAAAATATCTTCGCGTCCTGCGCGTCTTGCAGAATCACCAGTGCAGGATTCGTTCTTGCCAAGCACGGCATAATTAACTCCTGCCGCATTCAAGATTTTTGCAAAGGCCTGTGCGGTCTTTTGCGCGCGCGTGTCTGTGGCGGGGGCACAGCCAACCCACCATAAAATTTCAGGTTCGGCATTTTGCTCAATCGTCGGCACGGATATACCGTCCGCCCATTTCATGCGGTCTGCTTGCGAAACATTCCACGGGTTCTGGTTGCGCTCCATACCTTTGAAGGCCGTTT
>CAKKRM010000118.1 GCA_919902735.1 Anaerolineales bacterium
CGAATCCCTCCCTCTCCGCTGAAACCCGATCTGCAAAAGGTCGGGTTTTTAATTTCCACCGAGCGCCCCCATTGAGGGGATGGTATCCGAATCCCTCCCTCTCCGCTAACAGGCCCTAAAGGTTTTAAAAACCTTTAGGGCCTTATGTTTAATGGTAAGATTCTTTCAATGAAACTAAATCTTGCCCTTGCACAGATCAACACAAAACTTGGTGATGTGGATGCAAATCTCGCCAAGCACCTCGATTACATCAAACACGCCAAATCTGAAAAGACCGATTTACTGGTATTCCCCGAACTTTCATTAACTGGATATGTATTACAGGATTTAGTTGCCACAGTCGCGCACAAGCCAACAGAGGATGATCCCATCTTCAAGCATTTATTCAAAGCGTCTCACGATCTGGACCTGGTTGTTGGTTTCGTGGACGAAGACTCCCGTCACCGCTTTTACATTGCTTCCGCCTATCTTTCGGGCGGGAAACTTGTGCATGTTCACCACAAAGTTTACCTGCCAACCTATGGACTCTTCGACGAAGGCCGCTTCTTTGCCTGGGGCGACTCAGTCCGCGCCTTTGACACGCGCTTCGGGCGCGTTGGCATTCTCATCTGCGAGGATTTCTGGCACGCCTCGCCTCCGTACCTGCTTTGGCTGGATGGCGCAGACATCATGCTCTTTTCCTCCGCCTCTCCAGGGCGTGGACTGAACGACAAAGAGAAACTTGAATCTGCCCGTTGGGTGGAACGCGTCAACAAAGCCTACGCCAGCATGTTCACCTGTTTTGTGGCACATGCCAACCGCGTCGGCTACGAAGATGGGCTTCACTTTTGGGGCGGGGCAACAGTCTTCGATCCAAACGGCGAAGAACTTGCCCACGGTCCCTACAACGAGGAAGCCATCACCTACACCCAATTGGATTTGAATCAACTGCGCCGTACGCGCACCCGCCTGCCCCTTCTGCGCGATGAACGTACAAATCTTGTACAAAAAGAATTATCGCGGATTTTGGAAAAGTAGGTAAATATGACAACTCCACAAATGCAAGCCATTGTTGTCCCGCCCATCAATAAACGTACGCGCATTCCACAAGAAGCAATTGATGATGTGGTTCGGCAGATAGCGGAAAAGTTCAAGCCAGATAAAATTATCCTGTTTGGCTCGTATGCGTATGGGAACCCAACACAGATCAGCGACGTGGATTTGCTGGTAGTGATGAAGACTGATCTTAAGGAAAGTCAGCAGGAAATTCATATTCTTAAAAATATTCATTATCATTTTGGGTTGGATATTCTTGTTAAAACCCCTGAGTCTTTACAAAGGAGGATTGAGCTTGGAGATTCGTTCCTAAAAGAAATTATGCAGAGAGGCAAGGTGGTTTATGAACGACCTGCTCGCTGAATGGGTTTCGAAAGCAGAGGGGGATTATCTCGTTGCGCAAAGGGAGATGCGCGCTCGTGGCCGCGTAAGTTATGATGCGATTTGTTTTCATTTTTGCGTTAAGCGGCGGAAAAACATTGCGAGTATTTCTGCGTATGAAGATCGGCTTACATGATTAAACCTGATCTCTCCATCAACACAGACCTCGCCCGTAATATTCTCACGGGCTTCATAAAATCTGAAATAACGCGGGTGGGGATGTCCCGCGCCATTATCAACCTTTCCGGCGGACTTGACTCGGCGTTGTCCTGTGCGCTGGCGGTGGAAGCCCTGGGAGCTGAGAACGTGATGGCCTTGCGATTGCCCTATCGCACGTCCTCGCCCGATTCGCTGGC
This sequence comes from Anaerolineales bacterium, assembly GCA_919902735.1. Classification (GTDB taxonomy): domain Bacteria; phylum Chloroflexota; class Anaerolineae; order Anaerolineales; family Villigracilaceae; genus Villigracilis. Next base: position 1,773 of record CAKKRM010000118.1, read on the forward strand.
ACATGCCCAATTGATGATTGACCAGTTCAACGTTAAGAGCGAGACGATTGACATTACCGAGATGGTCGATCCCTTGATTCGCCGCGATCCAAACATCACCAACATCCGCAAAGGCAATCTCATGGCGCGCGCGCGTATGATCGTTCTCTACGACCAATCGGAAGTGTTCAAGGCGCTGCCCGTTGGCACAAGCAACAAGACCGAAATTTTGCTTGGGTACAGCACCATGTATGGCGACTCTGCCAGCGCGATCAACCCAATTGGCGATCTTTATAAAACGCAGGTGCGCCAGCTTTCCCGCGCCATGAACATCCCCGCGCCGATCATTGACAAGGCTCCCTCCGCCGATTTATGGGAAGACCAGACCGATGAAAAAGAGTTGGGCTTCACCTATGAAGAAGTGGATAAACTCCTTTATCTTTTGGTAGACCAGCGCTACAGTTCGCAGGAGGCGGTGGAAGCGGGCTTCGATGAAGCATTTGTAAAAACCGTCACCACGCGCATCCGCCGCAATCAATTCAAACGAATGCAGCCGCCCATTGCAAAAGTCAGCAATCGCACCATCGGCTATGACTTTTTATATCTACGAGATTGGGGTACTTGAACAGTGAACAGTCATCGGTACACACTGATCACTGACAACTGATTACTGGCAACTGACAACCGGCAACTAAAATGCACATCCCACCCTCACTCAAACACAAAAAATTCTTCTAT
>CAKKRM010000119.1 GCA_919902735.1 Anaerolineales bacterium
CCTCGCGCATGTGGATGATGACGGGCTTGTTGATTTCTTTTGCAAATTGCAATTGTTGTTTTAATACGTCACGTTGGAACGAGCGCTTTTCATTTTCCTTCACCCAATAATAGTCAATGCCGATCTCGCCAACCGCAACCACCTTTGGATGCTTTGCGAGTTCCTTCACTTCCTGAAATGTTTTTTCTGTGAATTCCTCCAAATCAGTTGGATGGAACCCAACCGCCGCATACACGCTGGCATTTGACTCTGCCAACCGCAGCGCCTCTTTACTGGACCTGTGCTGGAGTCCCGGCACGAGCAGCCTTGTCAACCCTGCATCATTCGCACGACGAATCACATCCGCGCGGTCAGGATCGAATTTGTTGTAGTCGAGGTGGCAGTGGGTGTCGGTGAGGTTCATAATAAAGGTTGAAGGATGAAGGATGAAGGATGAAAAAGCCGCCTATTTTTTGGCGGCGATTTTCCTTGCAGGCCTTTTGCTTGCTTTATACTTTGCTTTCTTTTCTCCAACTTGTTTGTTCGGGACAAGCGCAATCAATGTGCGCAAGGCATTGTTGACGCTTTCTGAATCAGAAAAATAGGCTGCGACATCCATATCAAGTGTAATTGTGGGGCCAAAATGTTGAATGGTGGTTGTCCCGTCTTCGTTGTGAATGTGAACGGAATGCCCTTTTTGTAGGCTTCGATAATACTTTCCGCGCACGCCTTTTTTGCCTGTAAAATCATACTCAGGCAACATACCATCATCATAATCTTTGGGGGCTTTATTTGCCATCATGTGTTTTTAACTCACCTTACGTGGAACGTCCCGAAGGTTCTCGTAATTCAGGCTCGCTTTCCAGTTAAACCTTCGGGACGGCGCGTAACATCAGTTATTAAATTATACCGCTTTTGAGTGGCGCTATTACCCTAATTGACCAATGCTTCTTAAGCTTGTATAGTAAATAGAAAAACCAAAGCGAGGTAAATATGCTAAGGAAGTTCATCGTCTTTTTGGCATTTGCTTTAATTCTCATTTCTGCTTTTCCACCAAGAGCAGCCCACGCGGATGTGGCTCCACCGGAAGCGCCGCCAGGTACTAATTTGATCCCTGGGAATGAGACGACCCAGGTGCGCATGGTGGCGGAGACGGTGATATTGACAATCTCCAAAGACCCAGCCGATTCCCGCGAAGCGACTGCAAAGACAGAAGCCATATTTACCATGCGAAACCTCGGAACGGCAGAAGAGAACATGCAAGTCCGCTTTCCGCTGTCTTTCTTCAACGGCAACTCAGACGGTTTTGGAAATTTCCCTGAGATCGATTCCATTGCAGTGAAAATAAACGGGAAAACTATTCAAACAAAGAAGGAGAATCAACCCTTCTTCAACAGTGACCTTTCCTATCGGGAACGGGATGAGATTCCGTGGGCGGTCTTCGACGTGAGCTTCCCTCCCAGCCAGGATGTCACCATTGAAGTCACGTACACCGTGAAGGGATTTGGGTATTATCCCTACGAGAATTTCAAATATATCCTTGAAACAGGCGCGGGCTGGAATGGAACCATCGGCACGGCGGATGTGATTGTCCGTTTGCCGTATGAGGTTAACAAGCAAAATGTTTGGGCGGAGGGAGTGACCGGATACACCGATCCAACTCAGGGCGGAGTCATGAGCGGGAGCGAAATCCGCTGGCATTTTGAAGAGTTGTAACCCACCTGGGAGAATAATATCCAGGTCATCGTTGTCACGCCTTCGTTGTGGGAATCCGTTTTGAAAGAGACAGACACGGTTACAAAAAATCCAAACGATGGCGAAGCCTGGGGCAGGCTTGCGAAGGCGTATAAGGAGATTTTGCGCCAGTCGCATGGAGAACTGCGCGCGGATTCCGCAGGGCGCGCGATGTTTGAATTAAGCAAGGACGCCTATGAAAAGTGTCTTGCGCTTTTGCCAAACGATTCGCTCTGGCATTACGGCTATGCCGAACTGTTATGGGCGCATTATTATTTTGATATTTATTTTATGGGAAAAGAAGATACACAAGGAATCCTGCCAACGGTTTTGCAGAAACTTCAAACCGCCCTTGCGCTGGATCCAAATAACCAGCAGGCCAAAGATTTATTGGCTGAAATCAGTTACGCCATGCCAGATGCAGTTCGTATGGAGGGGGATACCTTTGTGCTTTTGGGATTGACCGCTACGCCGATTCCTCCCACCCCATACCTGCTTCCATCCGAGACGCCTCAGGCTACACCTGAACGTTCTACTCCAACGCAACCAGCCGCAATCACTCCAACAGATTCATCACCACAGCCCATAGCGAAAAATCCGTTGTGTGGAAGCGCGTTTCTTTTACCTGCGTTGTTTGGGTTGGTTTGGATAAGCAAACGTAGGGCGGACTTTTAGTCCGCCATTTTGTCAGGCTGAAAGCCTGACCTACGAATAAAAAGGTGACAGTCACTGGGCGGCTGCCACCTTTTACTTATTACTCGTAACTCGTTACTTAATCCCCGCCACCTTCAACCCATCCTCCAAAATTGCTTTGACCTTATCCCCGTGCCGCGTCTCGCAGTAAACACGCAGAATGGGTTCCGTGCCAGAGAAGCGGATCAACATCCAGCCGCCGTCTTCCATTTTGAATTGGAAACCGTCTACAGTGATGAGTTCGGTCACTTTCAAACCGCCGAGGGTTTTGGGGTTGTTGTCCATGATGATCTTCTTGCGCGCTTCGGGGTCGCCGCTAAAGGGACTGTCTACACGGTCGTAGAAATATTCGCCGCCGACTTTGGCGAACAGGTCTTTCAATAATTCAGTGGGCTTCTTGCCAGTCTTCACCATGAAATCGAGCATGTACAAGCCAGCCAAAATCCCATCGCGTTCAGGGACATTGCCACGGAAGGCATAGCCGCCCGATTCCTCACCGCCGATGAGCGCGTTGGTCTCGGTCATTTTTGGGGCAACATATTTGAATCCCACACCCGTCTCATGGACGGGAACTCCATATAACTCACCGAGCTTGTTCAACATACCCGTGGTGGAGAGGGTCTTCACAATGTCGCCACGTTCGCCGCGGATTTCGAGCAGATAATAAGCAAGCAAGGCATATACGCGAAGTTGATTGATGAACTCACCGTTCTCGTCGCCAATACCGCAGCGGTCAGCATCACCATCTGTAATGAGCAGTACATCGGCTTTGTTATCCACCGTCGCTTTCAAGCCCACATCGATATTCGGCTGAATCGGTTCGGGACGTTTCATCTCAGGGAAGGATGGATTGCGGTGGTTGTGAATTTCGATCACGCGAGTCTTGCCGCCCGCCAGCAGGCGCGGGAACCAGCCCATGCCGTTGCCCCACATGGTATCCACCATCACGGTCAGGCCAGCGTCTTTGATGGGTTGCAGGTCAATTAATCCATCGCGGGTAAGGTGTTCAATGTACGGAGTGGCCGCATCGAATTTAACAATGCTTCCCTCAGACACCCCAACAGAATACGCAACACGCAACACGTCTTTAATATCGTCAGGGATTCCGCCTTCGATCTGCTTTAAACCTTCGGGGTCAATCGCGCCGCCCGTCTCGTTGCGGACTTTGAATCCGTTGTCAGTGGGCGGGTTGTGGCTGGCGGTGATGTTTACTGCGCCAGCGGCTTTTTTGTCCACGACTGCGTAGGCGATGACGGGTGTTGGCGTCGCGCCGTCTGTCAAATAAACTTTCAATCCATTGCCAGCCAGCACTTCGGCAACGGCGGCGGCGAAATGCTCACTGCCAAAACGCATATCATGGCCGACCACGACCCACTGTCCCGTTTTGCCTCGTGAAACCATGTAAGACGCAAATCCCTGCGCGGCGCGGCGGACGTTGTCAAAGGTGTAATCTTCTGCGATCACTCCGCGCCAGCCGTCCGTGCCGAATTTTAGTTTTTGTGCCATGAATCTTCTCCTGAGAAAATAATAACTGGCAAAATTATACCCGTCACGGGCATTTTATATCATTCGAAAAGGAACTCCGAGGTACACCACTCGGAGTTTGAATTGCTGCTGAATTTACCCTGCCATCGCTTAATCAATGCATAAATCATCTATCTCTGGGTCTCTGAATAGAGGCTCCCAAATAATCTCCTGGATGATACCCTCATTGGTGAGGTGTGCATCTCCAGCAGATATCCAATGCGGTCCGCATCCTCCTTCCTGATATGTATATAAATGAAGGCGGTAGCCATCTGTTTCAGAGACTACAAAGGTATCTTCAATTGTATTAACCTCGTATTTATACGCAGGATCATGCGTCAAACCATAATATGCCGACAAATTTGTGAGGGCCAGCGTGTAACTCAGCGCTTCTTCAGGAGTATCGATTGGGGCGTAGGTTTTTCGAAACTCCTCCTCAGTTTTGAGAAGAATAAATTTGCCGTCTTTGTGAATGACATAGCGAATGTAAACGCCAAAAAGGCCGCCGGTAATGTAGATAAATTGACCATTATCTAGTTCAGCTTGCGTATCGGGAAGCATTGCTTCGGACATGGGATTAATGATGCAAAGGGCAATGGGATACGATGGTTCAAGCCCGCCCAGAAGGCTGGAAGGCGCCTCAATTTCCTCACAGCCTAAAGCAGCCATTGGGCTTTCGGCGCTGCAAACTCCTGCGGGACAACCCACATCATAAAAAATATCAGAAGAAACCGATAGATCAGGTTGGGGATGGTTAATGAATTTTGGAGTCAACAACTGACAAGCCGCGAATAGAGGCAGAAAAATTATCAGGAAGAGACGAGAAATTTTATTTTTCATGGCGTTATAGTCGGTTCTACAGTTACAGTAGGTGTGGAGGACTCCAACGCAGTGGGAATTGGTGTGGGTGTGGCTGTTGAAATCACTGGCGCTTCGCCAGACATTAATATCTGCCATGCTATTTCCAAATCACCAGAGGCGACCACTGGGAAATCTGGCAGGTTGCCAAGAGCAAGATCCAGGCGCGTGATGGCCTGCATCAGGATTTCATCGTTCGTTTCCGCTTGCAATTCGGCCAGCAGGTCGCGGGTTGATTGCACGTCAATTTTTGCGAGGCCGAAATTACTTTGCGCCAGGTACAAACGCGCGCGCGCAAGCATGTCCAATGCGCGGGTCATCCTCACTTCATGTTTCAACTCGAGCAAAACCTTATCGTTGTTCGTTTGCAATTGAGTTTCGATCTCAGTTTGCATCCCCTCCAGTTTTTGAATGGACAGCGTGTGCGCTTCAACCGATGTTTCCAATGCGTCCACGCGAATGCTCATGTCATTCAATTGCGTTTGCAGCGCGGAAATTTCCGTTTCAAGTTTATAAATTTGCGCGGCGTTCTGTTCCACGGGCGCGATAAACGTTCTGTTGATGTAGGGGAGACCATAATATAAACCCGCGCCGATTCCGCCGATCAACAAAACAATGAAAACCAGCCTTATCAAGGCGCGCAGAAAATTAAGAAACGCCCGCCCCAGGCGCGACAAAAATGAATCCTCCTTATTGACATTTTCCTGCGCAGGCTGACTCTTCTCCATATAAGCGGGCGGCGCCTCTTCCTTAACCTGAATCATGGCCTTGTTTTCTGATTCATTTTCCTGCGCCCCGGCAGCGGACTGCAAGCGCGTCAGCAATGTCTTGCCCATGCCTTTTACTTTCAGGCATTCGTCTGTGGAGTTGAACGGACGCGCGGCGATAAGGCTTTCCGCAAGCGAATGGGTGACGCCCTGAGTTTGGGTCAATGTATCGAGTTCTGCGGTGTTGAGAAAAGTGAGGAAGTCGGTCATGGTGTCTCCTATGCTGTCATTGTACAACAAAAGGCTGGGGACGAGAATCTGCTTATGGAGCCGGAACAACTGTCAGATTAAGAAAGAGGCGTGATTCAGCCGCTGGGAATTTCGGCGGGTTGGGAATCCCGAAGTTTGAATTTGAACCATGCGATGACAATCGAAATCATATTTGCGGCGACTGCAAACCAGAATGGAGCGCGGGGTGAAACTCGCTCCCAAAGCTGCGCGCCGATCCACGGCATGGGCAGGGAGAGGATGCCGAGCGTGGTGCCGAAGAAACCGAAGGCCATGCCGCGTTTTGATTCGGGCACGACTTTTGAGATGAGCGATTCGTAGGCGGGCATGAGGCTGCCGTTGCCGATGCCGAAGAAGCACATGGCGAGGATGAAGCCCGCATAGCTGGTTGAATTTAATAAAGTGAAGAGCCCCAGGCCATTTAATGCAAAGCCTGTGACGATGGCTGCGCGTTCGCTGAATTTATCGACCAGCGAGCCTGCCAGTGGCGCGGCGATGATGGCTGTGACCCCAATGGCTGCGTTGACGATGCCGATCTGCTGCACGTTGAGTTTGCCAATGTCGGAAAGATAGATGGGGAAGAGCTGGTTGATGAGATTGGACGAGGTGTCACCCACTGCATCTGTAACCCAGATCCAGGTGAGAACGCCGCCTGCGAGAAGCAGAGCAAAGATAGAAGTGAGTTGTCCTTTGAACCCGCTGAAGGTGGGTTTTGATGCGTCTTTGAGCGGCGCAAATCTTTCATTGGTTGCCATCCAAACGCGGAGGATGGTAGCGGTAAGGTAAAAGCCGAAGGCCACGCGCATCATTAATTGAAAGCCGAATTGATAGGCAAGAAAGCCTGCCAGCGCGGGGCCAATGACAGTGACGGTTTGATAAATGCCCGAGGTGATGCCGAAGACCCGTCCACGGGATTCTGCGGAAGATTGCTCCGAGATGTACGCGCCGAAGCTCGGGCCGACCACAGAGTTTGAAACATACTCCACGCTGAGGCCGATGAGCACCCATTGCCAGCTTGGCGCAAATGCAAAGATGAGATAGCCAAAGACCGCGATGGAACTTCCCATGGCGATGACGCGCAGCCGTCCGATGGTGTCTGAAAGCCAGCCGCCAAAAATTTGCAAGACCATCGGCACAAGTGATGCAAGGGTGAAGGCCAGGCCGACTTGTGCCACGCTCGCGCCGAGGTCGAGCATGTACAGGGATAACATGCTGTAGGCCATTTGCCCTGCGATGTTGGCGAAGATCATACCTGCCAGAAACCAGCGTAAATTGTGGTTGATGATGGATTTGTGGCGCATAATGAGCCTTATTATAAAGGTATAATCCCGCACATGATTTACCTTGATTATGCCGCCACCACCCCCGTTGACCCGCGCGTTTTGGATGCGATGATGCCGTATTTCCGCGAGAATTACGGGAATCCATCCTCGGTTCATCGGCTGGGACAGAAAGCCGAAGCCGCAATAGACTCAGCGCGTGAAAAAGTTGCCGCAGTTCTGCATTGCCGGCCCGATGAAATTATTTTCACATCCTGCGGCAGCGAGTCGGATAACCTTGCACTGCGCGGGGCGATGATGGCAAGGCGCAATGCCTCAGGCAAAACGTGGATTCTGACCGCCAAAACCGAACATCACGCCGTCAGCAAGACTGCCGAACAGCTTGAAAAAGAATATGGCTTTTTACTCGAATGGCTGGGCTTGGATGAACATGGCGCGGTGACAACCGAGTCATTGAGCAAGGCGGTCTGCAACAATACTGCTCTCGCCTCGGTGATGTATGCCAATAACGAGATCGGCACGATCAACCCGATAACTGTTTTGGCCGAAATTGCAAAGGCAAACAACATTCTCTTCCATACCGATGCCGTGCAAGCCGCAGCGTACCTGGATGTGAACGTGGAAAAACTCGGCGTGGATTTGATGTCGCTTGGCGGGCATAAATTCTACGGACCGAAAGGCGTGGGCGCGTTGTACGTCCGCAAAGGGACAAAGCTCTTGCCGCACATGACGGGCGGGGGCCAGGAATACAGCCTGCGGGCGGGGACGCAGAACGTGCCATACATTGTTGGCTTTGCAGAAGCGCTGCACCTCGCGGCACAAGAACGCGAGTCGCGGACTGCACACGTCAAACCGTTGCGCGATCACATCATCGGAAATGTCCTTGAAACGATTCCCGATTCCAAATTGACAGGTCACCCTGAAAACCGTTTACCGAATCACGCCTCCTTCGTCTTCAAAGATGTGGACGGCAACCTGCTTTTGCAAATGCTCGATTCCGCTGGCTTCGCCTGCTCCTCTGGTTCGGCATGCAAAACAGGCAACCCCGAACCGAGTGAAGTGATCACCGCTTTAGGTCACTCCCGCGATTGGGCTTTAGGCTCTTTGCGAATTACACTGGGAGTAGACTCCACGCCTGAGCATGTGGATTCATTTTTGAATGCTTTACCTGGGTTGGTAGAAAAGGCAAGAAAACTCCACAACTAACCTGCTTACTTGTTTACCTGGCTGCTTTCACCTTGAAAACCAAAATCATCACCCTCGAATCTCACGATGACCTCATCTCCGTCCGCGATAAATTATCGTGGGCGAAGACGCCGCGCATTTTGCTCATCTGGCCGAAGTATGAGCAGATCACTTTGCGTTTGCTGGATTTGAAAGTTCTGCAACGTCACGCGGATTCGCTGGGCGCACACTTGGGATTGGTGACCCGCCGCGCGAACGTGAGACGCGACGCAGAGTCGCTCGGCATTCCAGTTTTCGAATCAACCTCCACGGCTCAAAGGGACCTGTGGCCTGATTCGGCTCCGAGGACTCAACGCACCCCGAAGACTCCGCGCCGCGACCTGCGTCAGATGCGTGAGACTGTCCGCGAAAAAGAACCCGCCTGGCGGACGTCTCTCTTCGGGCGGGTGGTCACTTTCACAGCGGGGGTAATGGCCGTTTTGGCAGTGGCAAGCATCTTCGTCCCGCAAGCGGCGTTGACTTTACATCCCGAATCGCAGACTCAATCCATCATCATTCCAGTGAACGCAAGTCCATCTTTTGAATCCGTTTCCTTGGCTGGCGATATTCCCGCACAGGTATTATCCGTTGTTGTGGAAGCGGAGCAATCGCTGGCAGTGACCAATCAAATTGCCATCCCGAAATCGAAGGCGAAAGGCGTGGCGCGTTTTTTAAATTTAGGTCAGAACGAAGTGGAAATTCCAGCAGGCACAGTGATCTCCACAATGGATTTGATTCGATATGTTACTTTGAATGACACGCTCCTGCCCGCAGGTGTGGATGAAATTGTGGAAGTTCAAATTGAAGCCCTGGAGGCAGGCTCGCAAGGGAACGCCGAACCAGATTCGATTTTGATCGTGGAAGGCCTGCTCGGGCTTTCCGCAACTGTGACAAATCCAGAGTCGATTTCAGGCGGCGCGGACACAAAAACCGTTGGCGCATCGGAAGAAGATCGCACGGAACTGCACGATATTGTAATGGAAAATTTGCGCCGTTCTGCCGAAACGCAAATGCGCGCACAAATCGGCGCAGATGACATTTTGTTGCTGGATACCTTTGAAATCACCGAAACTTTGCTGGAGGAATTTTCCCCGCCTGAAGGCGCGGCTGGCACAACGCTTGTGTTGAACATGCAAGTTGAATTTTCAGCCAGTTACATTTTGCACGAAGACTTGAATCAATTGGCGGCTTCCACTTTAAGTGCAACCATTCCGCGAGGATTTTCACCGTTTGGTGAATTGACATTCAACCCGCTGGCCGAACCCGTGACCGATTCCACTGGCGTCACGCACTTTGAATTGGAAGCTGCCCAGGTCGCGCTTCGCGATATTGATGTAGTTAAAGTTTTCTCCCTCATCCGTGGGCATAACCCGACCCAGGCAAAAAACGAATTGATGAAAGCCTTTGAATTGCGCGCTGAACCGCAGATTACGATGAGTCCTGCATGGTGGAAGTGGCTGCCGTTGATCCCGTTCAATATTTCTGTGGAGGTGAAGTGAGAATCCTCGCAGTTGACCACGGTGAAAAACGAATCGGCCTGGCGCTCAGCGACCCGACCGCCACCATCGCCAGCCCGTTGAAAGTCGTCGAGCACAGCTCACGCGCCCTTGACGCCGCCCAGGTTGCGGAGGTTGCCGCGCAGAACGATGTCCGTTTAATCGTCATCGGCCAGTCGTTCGATGAAGATGGCAATCCCAACCCCGCAGGCCGCCGCGCAGGGCGCTTCGCCGATGAACTCAAAAATCAAACCAACATCCCCATCGAAATGTGGGACGAGTCATTCAGCACCCAAATTGCCCGCTCTGCACGAATCGAACTCGGCGTTTCCCGCAAAAAACGCGCAGGCCATCAAGATGCCTTCGCGGCAGTCGTCATTTTACAATCGTATCTTGAGGCAAAACGTGATTCGTAAATCATGACTCAACACGGCTGGAAAAAAACACTCAGTCATCAGTCATCAGTCATAAATCGTAAATCCAAATGAACTTCCGCCGCTATCAACTCCACTTCATCCTCGCCTTTTTTGTCATTGCAATTCTTGGCTTTGTTTTTGCGTTCATCTATTACCTCCCCGCACGCGCTTCATTGTTATTCGGCCCGCCCGCAAGCCATCTTTCTGTTTCAGACCGCATCGAATATTCCACGCGCCTGTTATCGTACGGTGATGAACTTACTACGCCGTTCAATGCAAGCGGCACGGAACAGCAGTTTCAAGTGGAACAAGGTGAGGCGGTTAACTCCATTGCCAACAGGCTCGAAGTCCTCGGCTTCATTTCCAGCGCGCAGGCCTTTTACGATTACGCTGTCTACACCGGCATCGACCTCACCATCCAAACAGGCAGCTTCACCCTCAGCCCCGCCCAATCCATCATAGACATCGCGCGCGCCCTGCAAAAATTCTCCCCAACCGATGCGACTCTCGTCATCCTGCCTGGCTGGCGGATGGAAGAGATCGCCGCCTCGCTCCCAACCTCGGGCCTGGGCATCAGGCCCGAAGCATTTCTCGCCGCTGCAAACACTCCGCCCCAAGCCCTGGCTTTTGCCTCTCCCACCACCATGGAAGGCTTTTTCTACCCCGACAGCTACACCCTTCCGCGCGAAACCACCCTGGACCAACTGCTCGACATCATTGCCCGCAACTTCACCGCCCATCTCAGCGCCGATATGCAAACCGCCTACACCAATCAAAACCTGGCCGTCATCCAGGCTGTCATTCTTGCATCCATTGTCGAACGTGAAGCCGTGCATATCGAAGAAGCCCCGCAGATCGCTTCGGTCTATCTCAACCGCCTTGCCATCGGCATGAAACTGGACGCCGACCCAACCGTCCAATACGCGCTTGGTTATCAATTTGATGCGAATACCTGGTGGAAGAACCCGCTCTCGTTGGACGACTTGAACGTCAGTTCGTCATTCAACACCTACCAGATGGCCGCCCTGCCCCCCGCTCCGATCTCCAACCCCAGTATCGAATCATTACGGGCGGTTGCCTATCCCGCGCCATCCCCTTATTATTTCTTCCGCGCCGCCTGTGACGGGTCGGGCTATCACGTCTACGCGGTGACGCTGGATGAGCAGATTGCAAATGGATGTCCGTAAGTAGTGGGGTTGGCAATCCGACTTACGCCGAGCATGGGAATATCTTCCACGACGATGTCGCGGTCGGCAGAGATGAGGAGTCTGCTTGGGATGGGTTGAGGCAAATTAAGGGCAACCAGCTTAGGGCGGGGGAAGAGGCGTAGAAATCCATTTCATTTTAATTTTCCTTCGAGATAATCAAGGACAAATTGCAAGGCGGCTTCGGACGAACGATGTTTGTTCTGCTCGCGGTCACCATCCCAAAGGAAATGCCGCGCCCATTCTCCATTTGATGTGGAAAGACCCAGCCAGGTTGTGCCAACGGGTTTTTCTGGCATTCCGCCGCCGGGGCCTGCAATGCCGCTGATCGATACGGCAATATCGGCGTCGAACAATTTTAGCGCGCCGCGCGCCATTTCCAGCACGGTCGCTTCGCTGACGGCGCCGTGGGCATTCAACGTATCCCACGAAACGCCAAGCAAACGGACTTTGGCTTCATAGGAATAAGCGACGATGCCGCCAGGGAAATAGGCGGAGGAACCCGCCACGTTCGTGATGCGGTGTGAAACCAGGCCGCCCGTGCAGGATTCAGCGGCGGACAATTTTAAATCACCTGCCTGCAAATGTGCATGTATTAAATTTTCAAGTTCAACCGGCATCAAATGTCTCCTCGCAATTCGCTGCATTATACTATCGGGTATAATCTGCGAATGCCCGCATGGACAGGTAAAACCCTCAACAAAGTACAAATTGGCGAAATGATCGCGCGCGGCGGCATGGCCGAAGTATATTTCGGCGAGCACACCTCGCTCAACCGCAAAGTTGCAGTTAAGATCATGCGCGACCATGTGGATGGGGACCCTGAAACACGGATGCGCTTTGAACGAGAGGCGCGGGTGGTTGCGGGCCTGCGTCACCCCAATATCATTCAAATGTACGATTACGACCTGGTGGAAGGCCAGCCCTGCCTCATCATGGAGCTGGTGGATGGCGCCTCCCTCGGAGGCTACCTCAAGGCGCTGCACAAAAAAGAGGAAAAGCTTTCCATGGATATGATTTCCCATATCCTTTCTGCGCTGGCCTCCGCCATTGATTATGCCCACAAACAAAATATCATTCATCGCGACATCAAACCTGCAAATGTTCTGCTGCGTTCGGCTGCTGGATATGTGAACGTGGATGAGCCTTTGCCCGGGGATGTGGAACCGGTTCTTACCGACTTTGGGCTGGTGCGCCTGCTCGATTCATCCATTCAAACCTCGACAGGCACCGTCTCCGGAACGCCCGCGTACATGAGTCCCGAACAGGCGCGCGGCGACAGGGTGGATCGCAAGACCGACATCTACTCGCTCGGCGTGGTGCTGTATGAAATGCTCGCTGGCGTCGTCCCGTTTGACGCAGAGTCATCCTTTGGTATTTTGATGAAGCACCTGAACGAACCGCCCCCGCCGATCCAGGGGATTTCAAAAGACCTGCAAGCCGTTATCAACCGCGCCCTGTCCAAAGATTCAGCCCTTCGATATGATTCAGCCAGGGAAATGGCGGATGAATTCATGGCCGTATTCAATGGGCAAACGATCTCCATCGATACCGCGAATTCATTGAAACAATCCGAACCGCCCAAGCCTGAGGCAAAAGCGAAGCCGTCTCTCAAGTTCATTTGGCTCGGGGCCGGCATTCTGGCAATCCTGGGCATTGCCTTTTTCATATTTCGGCCAGCCCCAATCGCTCCGCTGGGTAATAACCAGCCGGTGGGGCGCGCTTCCTTTTTAGACTTTAACGCCGTGATGGACAAGGTCACTGTTACGCTCTCCGGCCTGCCCGAGCCAAAAGCAGGCGCCCATTATGAGGTGTGGTATCTTGCAGAAGGAGGAGAGGTACGGCGCAACGTCGGCAAAATTTCCATGGAAGGTAATTCCGAAGGACAATTATCTTTTACCAACCCAGGCCAGGAAAATATCTTCGCATCCTTCGACCAGATAGAAATTACGATTGAATCGGATAATGATCCAAACCCGGACGAGCCATCCGCGGATATTGCGGCATCCTCTGTATTTCCCCCGCAGGCATTGATCCACGCGCGGCATGTGCTGGTATCCTTTCACGGCGCTCCAAATGACGAGGCTTTGATTCAGGGATTATGGTACACCGCCGATGGGATCGATAATTCCATCATCGCATTGAACAAGGCCTTCAAGGAAAATGACGAGGAACTCTTCCGCTTGAAAACTGAGGAGATCATCAATCAACTGGCGGGCAGCGCCAACGCCACCCAGTACCGCGATTGGAACGAAGACGGCACAATCAACAACCCAAGCGATGGATTTGGTTTGCTGGAAAACGGCCCTGAAGGCGGGCTGGGCTACATCCCCACCGCCATCAGCCACGTTCAATATGCGGCAGAGGCCGCAGACGCCACCGAGAACATCAAACTTCACAGCGGTCATGTTGTGATCAGCATCGAAAACATGCGTGGCTGGTCTGAGCAGATTCTTGAAAAAGCGCTGTTGTTGCAGGAAATGCCCTTCGGCAGCGCCATGGAGCCGCTGATCCTTGAAATGCAAACGCTCTCAAACCAGACGCTCTTTGGCATAGACACCAACGGCAACGAGTTGATCGAACCCATCCTTGGCGAAGGCGGGGGCATTACAGCATACGAACATGCCTACTACATGGCAGAGATGCCCTTGCTGCCCGGCGAACATCGCATCCCGCCGCCGGCGCCGTCTGTGCCAACCCCATAGAAAAAACAAAACTCCTGCCTAAAAAGCGGGAGTTTTTATTTCACCAATTTTTGATAAAGTTCATCGTTGTTATTTACTGATGTTACGCACCGTCCCGACACTTGCGCCGCGCACTAGTGCGGTGAGGTTTAGACTACAAACAGGCGTATTTTACGAGAACCTTCGGGATGTTCCGCGTAAGGTGAGTTATTTATTCGCCTTACGCAGTTTTGAGAAAAAGTGATGTCGTTCCCCATTCGGGGACGATGTGCG
>CAKKRM010000120.1 GCA_919902735.1 Anaerolineales bacterium
TACAATCCACTCATGAAAAACCAGCCTATAAAAACAACCGTGCTCCTGATCACAGCCGCATGTTTTCTTTCCTTTTTCGTCTTCGGTTTTACGGATAACCTCAAAGGCCCCACCCTTCCCGCAATGATCCGCGAACTGAATATCGACTACGGCACAAGCGGCAACATTTTCTTTGGTGAATATTTCGGCTTTATCATCACCTCACTGATTGCAGGGATTCTCGCCGACCGGCTTGGTCTAAAAACAGTCCTGCTCCTTGCGGGTATTTTTTTGGCAGTGGGCGTGGCAGGATACAGCGCATTTCAAAACACGCTTCTATTAACGGTCTCGCTATTCTCCACAGGGCTTGGGTTGGGCGCAATCGAACTCGGCGCAAACGCCGCCATTGTCCAAATCCATCCGCAGAAAAAAGGTCTTTACCTTAATCTGATGGCGGTCATGCACGGGCTTGGTTCACTCATCGCCCCCCTGTTTGCAGGCTGGCTGCTGGCGCAGAACATCTCATGGCGCATCATTTACCGCTGGGATATTTTACTGATCGTGTTATTCATCCTGCTGTTTTCGTCCATTCATTTTCCAGAAACACAAGGCCAAACCAACAGCCTCGACATTCGTAAAATTCCAAGCCTGGCCTTCAAGGGAAACCTGCCCTGGTTTTATGCCGCCATCGCATTTTATGTAGCCGCAGAGATCGGCGTGGCCTCCTGGCTGGTAACCTTTCTTCAAGAAATACGCAGAGAAAGCGTGGCAGCCAGCAATCAAAGCCTCTCCCTTTTCTTTACCCTGCTCATGCTTGGGCGGCTGGGAGGCGGTTTCATCGTACACCGCCTCGGATACTTGCGCTCGATTTTGTTCGCTTCCATCGGGAGTTTGATCTGCATTTCCCTGGGAACATTCACAGACCAATCCTTTTTTCTTCCAGCTACAGGATTCTTTTTTTCCATCATCTTCCCCACCTTTACAGCCACGGTCTCGGAACAACAAAAGGAAAATACAAACACCATTCTTGGCGTATTATTTACCTTTGCAGGCATCGGCGGGTTGATCGGCCCCTGGGCAATTGCCTGGGCAAGCGATCTGCTTGGCTTGAATTTCGGTTTTGGTTTTGGCATCCTCTTCACCGCGCTGCTGGTCATTTCAACCTTGGTTTTATGGAAGGGAACACAAAATGAAAGAAACGCTTAACTGGGGATTGCTATCCACGGCAAAAATCAACCGCGCGTTGATCACCCCCCTTAACGCCTCAAAACGGACCTGTTTGCTGGCCGTTGCATCGAGAGACATTTCCTCCGCTGAGGCATTCGCCCGCGAGTGGAAGATTCCGCGCGCGCACGGCAGTTACGAAGCCCTGCTCGCCGACCCTGAAATTGACGTGGTCTACAACTCCCTTCCCAATCACCTGCATGCCGAATGGACAATCAAAGCCCTGCGCGCAGGCAAGCATGTGTTCTGCGAAAAACCTTTCGCGCTCACCCTCGCCGAAGCGGACGAAATGATCTCCGCCTCAAAAGAGACTGGAAACGTTTTGGCAGAAGCCTTCATGTACCGCCACCACGCGCAAACATTGAAAGTGAAAGAAATTGTGGATAGCGGCACGCTTGGAAAACTGCAACTCATCAAAGGGGCATTTACATTCACGCTCAATCGCGAAGGAAATTTTCGCTTCGTCAAAGAAATGGGCGGCGGCAGTATCTGGGATGTGGGATGCTACCCCATCAGTTACGCCCGAACAATCGTCGGGGAGGAACCTGTTGAAGTTTTTGGCTGGCAGGTTGAGGGGCCGGGCGGAAGCGACGAGTCTTTCATCGGCCAAATGCGGTTTGCAAACGGAGTCCATGCCCAGTTTGATTCGGGCTTCAAATCCCCTTTGCGTTCTTATCTTGAAATCGTCGGCAGCGCTGCGGTCTTGAAAATCCCCAACCCATTTAAGCCAGGCATCAAAAATGAATTGGTTTTGGCGCATGGCGGCAGCGAAGAAAAAATAAAAGTGACGGGCACGGAGTTATACCGCGGAGAAGTGGAAGACATGTGCGACGCCATCGTGCTCAAGAAACCATCATGCATTTCACTGCAAGACAGCCGCGGGAATGTTGCGGCAATTCTTGCACTGCTCGAATCGGCGAATCGAAAAACGCCTGTTTTCCTGTAAAAAGGCGGGGTTAGTTTTCTCGCACAACTAACTCTTTTTTAAAAATCATAGGTCAAATTTGCCCTTGTGGTTATAATAAAGTCACCATACTCTTAAGACTGGAGGATACCCATGGCAAGTGTTACATATAAAAATGTAGTCAAAAAATTTGGCGACCTGACAATCATCAAAAACCTTAATATCGCAGTCGAAGATAAAGAGTTTCTGGTACTGGTCGGCCCATCCGGCTGCGGTAAAACAACTGCCCTGCGCCTGCTGGCTGGCTTGGAGGAAATCTCGGATGGTGAGATCGTCATCGGCGATCGCGTTGTGAACGACGTGGCTCCGAAAGACCGCGATATTGCCATGGTCTTCCAATCGTATGCTTTGTATCCCCACCTTTCTGTTTACGACAACATGGCCTTTGGCCTCAAGCTCCGCAAGACGCCGAAGGATGAGATTCAGCGCCGTGTAAATCAAGCGGCGGAAATCCTCGGCATTACAGACCTGCTCCAGCGCAAGCCGCGTCAGTTATCGGGTGGTCAACGCCAGCGTGTGGCCGTGGGGCGCGCCATCGTGCGCGAGCCAAAAGTCTTTTTGTTCGATGAGCCGCTTTCAAACCTGGATGCGAAACTGCGCGTGCAAATGCGCGCCGAGATCAGCAAATTGCACCAGCGTTTGCAGACCACCTTCATTTACGTAACCCACGACCAGACCGAAGCCATGACCATGGCCACCCGTATTGCTGTGATCAACAAGGGAAATTTACAGCAATTGGATACGCCGCAAAATCTTTACGATTCGCCAAACAACCTGTTCGTGGCTGGTTTCATCGGTTCGCCTGCCATGAATTTCTTCCCTGCCAAACTGGTAAAAAGCGGCGAGAAAATTCTGGTGGATGCTGGCGACTTCAAGGTTAAAATTCCAGACTCACATTCCGCGCCTTACAAAAGCATGGATGGGCGCAGCATTATTTTTGGCATCCGCCCCGAAAACATCCACGATGCCGAATTCGCACCGCAAAACATCCATGGCGAGAAAGTTTCGGCAAAAGTGGATGTGACCGAGTTGATGGGCAACGAAACTTTGATTTATCTCGTCAGCGGCAGAAACACCTTTGTAGGCCGCGTAGACCCGCGCTCGAAGCTGCGCGTTAACGATTCGACCCAGGTGGTCTTCGATATGGACAAGTTCCATATTTTTGACGCAAGCGCTGAAGAAGCAATCCGATAAAGGCTCTTGAAAGGAGGTGATTGGATAACAACGCAAAACAACTAATTCTATCGATTCACTTTCAGTTTTTGTAACGACGTTCCTAAAATTTTCAAGGAGTAAAAGAGAATGAAGAAGAATTTGCTTGTTTTATTGAGCACGCTGATTATTGCGTCGCTCGTGCTTTCCGCCTGCGGCGGCGGCCCCTCATCCACCAAAGGCGAAGTCACTTTCTGGCACGCCTACGGCACTGGTTCTGCTGAAGAAGTCGCTTTGGCCAAATTGTTGGAACAGGCCAAGACAGACCTGCCGAACATTCAGATCAACGTGCTCCAGGTACCCTTCAACGACATCTTCACCAAGTATGATACCGACGTAGCCGCTGGCGGCGGACCGGACATGTTCATCGCCCCGAACGACAACCTCGGCGGACAGGTTCGCGCTGGAACCATCGCTGACATCACCGAACTTGCCGCTGGCAAACTCGGCGACTATAGCGAACTTTCCCAGGGCGGCATGATGTACGAGGGCAAGTTGTATGGCCTTCCTGAATCCCTCAAGGCCGTTGTCTTCTGGTATAACACCGACCTTCTTCCCGAAGCCCCCGCCACCACCGACGAACTCAAGGCTTTGATGGAAGGCGGCACCCCCGTCTCCCTCAGCTTCGGCTGCTACCACCACTGGGGCTTCTTCGGCTCCTTCGGCGGACAAATCTTCGATGCTGACTACAATTTCGTTGCTGACGAAGCCAACCAGGCGAAAGTTGCCAGCGCTGTTTCCTACCTGAACGATCTGTATCAGGTTTCTGTTGCAAACGGCTGGCCTCGCAATGATGGCGATGGTCTCGCTCCCTTCACCGAAGGCACCGTGGCCGCCATTACCAATGGCAACTGGGCCATGGGCGATTACCGCGCCGCTCTCGGCGACAAGCTCGCTGTAGCTCCGATCCCTGCTGGACCTGGCGGAGCTTCCAACCCGCTCCTCGGTGTGGACGGCTGGTACTTCAACCCGAACAGCGCCAACCAGGAAGCCGCCCTCGAAGTGGCTCTCTACCTGACCAACACCGCCGCCCAAACTGCCATGATGAATGACGCCGGCCACGTTCCTGCCAACACCACCGTTGAAGTGACCGACCCCCTCATCCAGGGTTTGCTTGACGCCTTTGCCACCTCCTACTTCCGCCCTCAGGTGGAATCCATGGGTAACTACTGGGGCAACTTCTGCGGCACCGACCAGGTCTTTGACGCCGGCACCCCCGCTGCTGACTGGGTCAAAACTGGCTTTGAAGGCGCAACCAAGTAAGCTTTTGAACTAAGCTTCACACTGCAATACCGGGAGCGGACAGGGGAACTTGTCCGCTCCCACTTTTGATATTTGGTTGTATGCTGAAGCCAGGAGAAACAAGATGGAAATTTCTAAACCTTCCAGTCGAAAAGTCCAGTGGCGAAAAATATCCCTGCCGTATTTTTATCTCTTGCCTGCTTTTCTGATCATGGGAGTGATCACTTTTTATCCATTGATATATCAAGTTATCATTTCCTTCACAAACTTTGACACAAAGCATCTCCTGCTTGGGCTGAATTCACCGGAACTTGAATTCATCGGATTCAAGAATTACGTTGATATCTTCACAGCAGCATTGCCCGTTGAAAATTTCAATTTCTTCAGGGTTTTGGAATTCAATTTCTGGTGGGCGCTTAGCAATGTAATACTGCACGTACCCGCTGGTGTATTGATTGCCACATTGCTCAACACAGAGGGATTATGGTTAAAACGCATCTACCGCGCCGCGTACATTCTTCCTGTTGTTATCCCGCCTTTGGTAGTAGCTACAATATGGACGAACATCTTCGATGAGCGTTATGGGGCTATGAATCAATTGCTTGCGAATATTTCCACATACTTTGGACAGGCAGGCCCCATCTATATCCGCTGGTTTGAAGATGTAAAACCCCCCATACCGGGATTCCTGCCTGGAGCCCCGCTGACCCTTGCCTATTACGCGATGATGATTGCCAATTTTTGGCTCGGCTGGCCTTTTATGTCTGTAGTTGCCACAGGCGCATTACAAAGCATCCCGCGAGACTTGTACGAAGCCGCTTCCATTGACGGCGCAACCGGCAGCCAGCAATTCTGGAATATCACCGTCCCGCTGCTGCGCCCGGCCATGATCCCAGCTGCTGTCTATGGTTTCACAATATCGTTCAACTTATTCAACTTCGTCTTCTTTATGACGGGCGGCGGACCTGCGCGTTCCACCGAATTATTGGTCACATTTGCTTACAACCTTGTTCGTAACCTGCGCTGGTATGGAGTGGCTGCCGCATTCGCCGTTATCATCTTCGCTGTGGCAATGATCGTCTTCCTGATTACAAATCGCATTACCCGTGCCACACAGAATTACTCGGAGGCATAGCTTATGAACGCCCCAAAAGCAGTTCCCAACAAAAATCCAATCGTTCACTTTCTGACCATGAATACATCCGGTCAAACCAGCGGACGCAGTCTCCCGCTTTGGAGACAGCTATTACTCCAGGTTCTGTGCCTGGGCATTCTCGCCTCCGTCATGTTCCCGATCATGTACATCGTCACCATGTCTTTTAGCTCAAAGACAACCCGCCCCTCCACCTTGGAATTGATCCCAAAGGAAATATCCTTCGTCGCCTACAAGCAGGTATTAGATCACCCCACTGGAAACCCTGTAACCTTTATTGAACTCCTAAAGAATAGCGTATTACTCTCGGTAGGTGTTGGTTTCGTTGCCTTGCTGATCGCAGTAACAGCCGCATACGCCTTCTCCAGATTAAAGTTCAAACTGCGCGAAGTGCTAATGATCCTGGTTTTCATTCCACTGCTTATGCCCGCAGTAGGGTTAAGCACCCCGCTTTACCTGCTTTTGAACAAAGTGCAAATTAAGCAATGTTCCAAAGATATCGTCGCCGTGCAACCCTTTACCACCTGTGAAGAAGGAATTAAGGGCAGACTTCTCTTCAACCTGCGAGACTCGCTTCTGGGCGTCGGCATTGCCATGACCGCCACCGCCCTGCCCTTCGCAGTCTGGAACCTGAAAGGCTATCTCGACACGATCCCCAAAGAACTCGAAGAAGCCGCCGCCATCGACGGAGCAGACACCAACCAGACCTTCTGGCAGATCGTCATCCCGCTGGCTGCCCCGCAGCTTGCCGTCACATTCTTCCTCGGCTTCATCGGCCACTGGCAGGAATTCGTCACCACCTGGCTCTTCCTCTCCCAACCCAAGGATTACACCCTCGCCATGACCCTTTACAACATGACAGGCCAGTACGCCAACAGCGTCCCCTGGAACCGTTTCGCCGCCATGGCAGTCATCGTTGCCCTCCCCGTCGCAGTGGTTTATATCGCCCTTCAAAAACAGATTGTCGGCGGCCTTACCACTGGCGGCGTCAAAGGCTAATTCGCTATTCGCACACCTATTTCCTCTTTCTTCTTTCCAAAAAAGAAGGGAGGGGAAATTTTTGCCTCAGGATACCCATGCTTAAACGGATTCTCCCCACGCTGTTACTTTTATCTTTTCTATTATCATGCGCTCCCGCCCCGCAGACGGTTGACCCTGCCCAAGCGGCCACTCCTGCCCCCGAAGCAGAACCAGCCAACTGGTGGAACGAAGCGGTCTTCTATGAAATATTCGTCCGCTCCTTCAACGACTCAGATGGGAACGGAATCGGCGACTTCAACGGCATCACCCAAAAATTGGATTATCTCGAAACGCTCGGCATCACCGCTGTCTGGCTCATGCCCATCCACCCATCCCCCTCCTATCACGGATACGATGTCACAGACTATTACGCAGTCAACCCCGAATACGGCACGCTGGACGATTTTAAGAATCTGCTCGCCGAAGCGCACAAGCGTGACATCCGCATCATCATGGATTTGGTGCTCAACCACACCTCCAGCCAGCACCCCTGGTTTGTGGAAGCCAATAGCGACCCCAACTCTGAACATCATGATTATTACGTCTGGTCTGAAACAGGCGAAGGGGATGGCGGCTGGCACAAGGGCGCGCAGGGATATTATTTCGGCCTGTTCTGGGAAGGCATGCCCGACCTGAATTACAACAACCCCGCAGTGACCGCCGACATGCTGAACGTAACCGATTTCTGGCTAACCGACATCGGCATAGACGGTTTCCGCATAGACGCGGCCAAACACCTCATCGAAGAAGGCGGCAAACGCGAAAATACTCCCGCCACCCATGAATGGTACAAGGGATTTTATACGGCGTACAAAAAACAAAACCCGCAAGCCTATACAATTGGCGAAGTGTTTGGCGCAGGCTCATCGGTTATAAAATCCTACACCGGCAACCAGCTTGATCACATCTTCAACTTTGAAATGTCCAGCGGATTTGTAAACAGCGTAAAAGGCGGCGCAAATTCAGGCGCAACCAGCGCATTCAAATTTGCCTTTCAGGATATGCCCGACTTCAACTACGCGACCTTCCTCACCAACCACGATCAAAACCGCGTGATGTCTGTTTTCAATGGGGACATAGGCAAGGCAAAAGTTGCGGCCACGTTATTGCTCACGTCACCTGGAACGCCGTTCATCTACTACGGTGAAGAAATCGGCATGACCGGCAAAAAACCCGATGAAGATCTCCGCGTGCCCATGCAATGGTCAAATGCCGAAAATGCAGGCTTCACCACAGGCTCTCCCTGGCACAACCCAAATGCGAATTACACATCGGTTAACGTTGCATCAGAAAGCGAAGACCCCGCTTCCCTTTTAAGTCACTATCGCGCGCTCATCCAACTCCGCACGCAACACCCCGCCTTGAAGTTAGGCGACGCCGTTTTGATCGAGACGGGCAACTCCGCTGTATTTGCGCTCCTGCGAAACAGCGGCAGCGAACACATTTTGATTGTTGTCAATTTGGGAGACGAACCCATCACAGACTATGGGCTGAGCCTGACAGAAAGCCTGCTCACAGACGGAACCCTCACCCCCGCATCGCTGCTCGGTTCAGAACAAGCGCGGCGTTTGAAAATCAAAAACGGGCAATTCGCTGATTACAAACCAGTGAAAAAAATCCTCCCCTACGAGACGTACATCTTTGACATCGAGAATGACCCTGCAAGATAAATCTTGCCATAGAAATTTTTCCGAAAACACACGCAACATAAATGTTGCAATACGCCATGCTCAGTTAATCGCTAAAATACAGCAGAATGACCACATAAATGAAGGTTGTCATAATACCCAAAGCCGAGATAAAAATCCCTGCCTTCGCAGTGTTGCTGTTTTCGGTTTTCAAACTTAACAGCCCAAGCGCTATGCCAAAGATGCTCGTGACGCCGCTGCAAATCGGAATCACGCCAATACATAAACTGATCAACCCCAATGCCGTGGATGCAATTGCATACAGCCTGGCAAATCGCAGTTCAGGATCAAAACTATCAGGATCAACTTCCATACCTTCCATATCCATTGCCTCCAAAAATCGCAAATGTGAAGCGCTGATACAATTCTACACATAATTCCGTATTCGGGGCACAAATGAACAAAAACCTTCGCACATTCCTCTCCCTGTTTTCCGCCCTGCTGGTTTTTGCAGTCGCTTTTGGATTTCGCACCCACGCCGCAAACAACCTGACAATCGATTTCGACGAAGATGATTATCTGCGCGCAGGACAGGAATTCGCGCATCTCATCCGCACGGACAACTGGTTCGGTTTTCTGGAAACAAATTACCGTCCCGAGCATCCTCAGCTTGCCAAGATCATGTTCGGGTTGAGCGTCATCGGCCTGCCCGAAGAGCCATTGATCGCAGACCTGCCCATCACAGCCAATCCGGCCAGGAACCTCCCACCGGACTTGCTCGCCGCCGCCCGCAAAATGTCTGCCATTTGGGGCGCGTTGACCGCCATGCTGTTGGCTTTAATCAACCCGCTTGGCGGATTAATTCTTGCCATGCACAGCTTCACCATCAAATACACCTCCCAGGTGATGCTGGATGGTTTCGCTTCGTTGATGAGCACTTCCACAGCGTTGATGTATTATTTTTCCAAAGGAAAAAACGGGAAATCAAAAACCGCCCTTTTAGCCGCATCCGCCATTTTTTTGGGGGTGAGCGCATCGTCCAAGTATCTGCATTCGGCAGTTGGGTTTGCCATCTTGATTGATTGGTTTCTCTCCGCAAAAGAAGCCAATGAAATAAGGAGATTTTTCAGGATCACTATCCTGTGGGGCTTGCTTTCTCTGATTGCATTTTTTGTGTTCAATCCATTTTACTGGCCCAATCCGCTGGAGCGGATTCAGGTCACGTACGAGGCAGTCTCCGCCACGACGACAAACCCAAATGTTGTAAAAGCAAACTTACCGATATGGCAGCCGCTCGTGCATTTATCTTCTTCCGTGCCGTGGTTCTGGAATGAAGAAGGTTTTCTGTTCCGCGTGGATGGGATCATCTTTATCTTCGCGCTCTTTGGCCTTGCGGATACGTGGCGAAAGAATCGATTCGTCGCCATCTGGCTTTTTGTGGATATCTTCATCCTGCTCGCGTGGCGCACGAAATGGGCGCAGTATATTCTCGTTGCCACTGCGCCGCTCGCCTTCGTCGCAGCGGAAGGGGTAAAAGCAACGGGTAGGAATATTGCCGAATGGTGGCGGACCAGGCATCAGCGCGGAAAAGAAGCGGTGAAACCGTCCCGCAAGGAAACGATGCGTGCGCTTCCCTGGCTCATCCCCGGGCTGATTGCCTTCGCCGTTCTAACCATCTTCCCTCTGCTCTTTCAATTCGCCGTCTCATTAATTGATCTTAACAGCAGTACGCTGCGCGATGGATTTCAAGGCGGAATCTGGCGCGAGTTTTGGGGTGGAATAACGGGTCAGGTCAAAGCCAGCGATTTTGTTCAGGATGGAAAAGTCCACTTTGTGGGGCTGGGAGTGTATTTGTATATTTCCAATATGGTCGGCGCAATGGGGCTGCCATTTTTCAATACGATGTGGACCATTCTCTCGGTGACTTTGCAAACCGTGCTTGGCATTGGCGCGGCGCTCCTGCTTTGGCAGCGCGGAATCAAATTCCGCAAGGGTTGGCAGGCGTTGTTCATTCTGCCCTGGGCTATTCCTGAAGCCATCGGCGCGATGCTCTGGTTGAATATCTTTATCCCTTTATGGGGCTGGCTCAGCCTGGCCGAACAGAAATTTGGGGCCACCATGCCTTTGGGGGTTTTCACAAATTGGGAACGCAGCCAAAACTCGGCGCTGGTTGTTTTGCTGATCGCCGCGCTTTGGTATGGATTTCCCTTTATGATGCTGGCCGCCAGCGCGGGACTCAAATTGTTGCCACAGGAAGTATTCGACGCCGCATCCATCGACGGCGCGACTCCCTGGCAAGCCTTTCGCTACGTTGCCTGGCCGCTGCTCATGCCATTGGTTATGCCAGCCATCATCATCCGCGCCATCTTTGCCTTCAACCAGTTTTACCTGTTCCAGATGTTTAATTTCATCAATGAAGATTTCAACATGTACACCTTCGCGCGTCTTTCCTATATTGCGGTCTATGATTGGAGATGGTTTACTGGTTCAGCGATTATCAACATCATTACCATTTTGTTCCTGGCCGTATTCATCTTCCTGTTCAATCGCTGGAGCAAGGCAGGCGAAGGAGTAACCTATGCATAAAATGAAGCCGTTCGATCAAATCCTTTCCCAACTCGCGCTCACGTTGATCGGCCTGTACGTCATCATCCCCATTTGGGGAATCCTGCGCCTCGCTTTTGATGGCGCTCTCAAAGGCCGCCCGACCGAATTCCACTGGTTCCCAAAAGAATTCAGCGTTCAACCATTTTTAAGTGTGCTGGATCGGCCATACCAATCCATCTCATTTACTGTATTGTTGCAGAACAGCCTGCTTATTTCTACGGGCGCGGCGCTGGCGGCGGTGGTTTTCGGCATGAGTCTGGCATACGCCTTTGCCCGTTTTCGCTTCCCTGGGCGGCGGGGCGGACTTTACCTGACCCTGCTTACCGCCATCCTCCCACCCATCGCATTTACCACTCCGCTGTATCTCCTGCTTAGTTGGATGCAAATACGCACAACGCTTCTTGGGCTGGTAATTGTGTACGCAGCATTTGCCATGCCTTTCTGTGTGTGGAATTTACGCGCGGCTTTTCAAGCCATTCCAAAAGAATTGCAGGAAGCGGCCTTTCTGGATGGCGCAGGGGACTTCGCCTCTTTCTGGCGCATTATTCTGCCGCTGGCAACGCCGTCCATCGCAGTTGCCGCGTTGATCGCCTTCCTGATGGCCTACTCCGAATTTACCATCGGCTGGCTGTTCGTCGAAAAGGCTGAGACGGTCACACTCGCCATGTCCATCTACGCCATCCTCACCTCGGGCGCGGCCCAACCGTGGAGTCAGATCGGGTCGCTTGCTATTTTGATGTCCGCACCGGTTGTCGTCATCTTCCTCATCTTCCAGCGGACGTTGCTCGAGCGGATGATGTTCGGCACAAGCAGTGAATAGCCAGCAATATAATTTTACTCACCTTACGCACCGCGCATGATTCCCTGAGCGGAGCGAAGGGTCTCTGGGATAGTCGTAGAGACCCTTCGCTATCGCTCAGGGCGACATGACCCTAAAACATGCAAACTGCGTAAGGTGAGTAATTTAAACGGAAAAACAAGAACGCCTGGCGTTTTCATCACATAAAATAAGCTCCCACTATTAAATTCAAGACTGAGGCCGAATCATGAAAATCCCTACCTGGGTACAAGACGCAATCTTTTACCAAATATTTCCAGACCGTTTCAGGAAGAACGAACGCAACCCCGCAGGCAGCCTGCCCTTTGAACCCTGGGACTCTGCGCCGACCACTTATGGTTTTAAGGGCGGCGATCTGTATGGTGTGATCGAAAAACTCGATTACCTGAAAGAGTTGGGAATTACCGCGATCTATTTCAACCCGATATTTGCATCCGCTTCCAACCATCGCTATCATACTTTTGATTACTACAACGTAGATCCGCTTTTGGGCGGTAACGACGCCTTGAAAAAGTTAATAACCGCCGCGCACAAACGCGATATCAAGGTTGTGCTGGATGGGGTGTTCAACCACTCAAGCCGCGGATTTTGGCAGTTCCATCATGTATTGGAAACAGGCGCGGCATCGCCCTACAAAGACTGGTTCTTTTTTGATGAAGAAAGATTGAACGGAAAAAAACACTGGGGCGCATATCCTACACAGCACGAGCAACACATAATCCAGCAGGAAGGCAGTTTGAAGGCAATTGGATATCAGGGCTGGTGGAACCTGCCCGCCCTGCCGAAATTCAACACCCACACGCCCGCGGTGCGGGAATTTTTATTTGACGTGGCTGAGTACTGGATCAAATTCGGCATTGACGGCTGGCGGCTCGATGTGCCAGGCGATATTGACGATGACTCGTTCTGGCAGGAATTCCGCCGTCGTGTGCGCGCCGTCAACCCCGAAGCGTACATTGTCGGCGAGATCTGGCATGAGGCGCAGAGATGGCTGCAAGGCGACCAGTTCGATGCGGTGATGAATTATCTCGTCACTGCCGCGGCAATCGGTTTCTTCGGGGGGCAGCGCGTGAACATGGATGTGGTCAACCAATGCGGCGGTTTGCAGGGACGGGTCCACCCTGGCATCAATGCACATGATTTTGCAAATGAAATGGATCGTCTCCTCCATTTGTACAACCCTGAGATCACCCGTGCTCAACTCAACCTGCTGGACAGCCACGATATGCCGCGCTTTCTATCCTGCGCAGGCGGTGATAAAAGCGCGCTAAAACTTGCCTGGCTGTTCATGTTCACCATCCCCGGCGCGCCCTGCATCTATTACGGTGACGAGATCGGTGTGGATGGAGGCCACGACCCCGAATGCCGAAAATCCTTTCCGTGGGACGAAAGCAAATGGGACAAATCGCTTCTTGACTACGCGAGGGCCTGCTCTGCCCTACGGACAGAACATAGCCCGCTGAGGCGCGGCGACTATCAACACATCCACGCCGAAGGTGACATACTGGCCTATTCACGAACGTACAAAGAAGAAACCATCCACATCGTCTTCAATGTCTCGAACGAGGAAAGGCCGCTGGAATTGCCCCTTGGCAAAAAGCCGCGAGCGCTGTTTGGCGCTCCCGCAATCTCCGACAACAAAATTACAATTCCCCCGCGCAGTGGAATTGTAATAAAGTAGAAACATCAAGGTCAGGTTAATCAGCCTGACCTTTTGATTTGGGGGGAAAATAGCTGAGGCAAACCAAATATCATTGAGCGCATATTTGAGTCGTCTACAATCATGACGCCGTTTTCATCTTCAATTTTGCGAACGTGCGGTTTGGCAATCCGCCACAAATCAGCAGAGCTTTGCTTCTCATCTGCAAGCCAGCGGTGCGTCTGGTCATGGCAGATTTCACCATTGAGAAGTGAAGATAGTCCCGTTGCGCTTGTTTGTCCAAAGGCGCTAATCAGGTAGTCGCTATACAGATCAAGTAGTTTGCCGTTTTTCATCTGCCAAATTTACGCTAAAATCGCGTAAGGTGAGTTAGTTAGGTTGTTCTGATGCCCCACACCGCCTTCACCAGCTCTGGCAAAATTTCCCCTGATTTTCCGTGAAAAGCAAAATCCACTTTGGGGGTGAGCGGAGTTGGCTCAGCGTTGATTTCGACAACTACCGAGCCTTTATTGCGCGCGGCGTGCGCCAGTGCAGCGGCGGGTTGAACGACGCCAGATGTGCCAATCGAAAAGAAGACTTGCGCCTCACGCGCCGCATTAACTGCGGATTCCAACTCTGCGCGAGGCAACGCCTCTCCAAACCAGACCACGTCTGGGCGCAACAACCCATTGCATCTTTCACACCTCGGCACGGATTCGGTATCGTCGCTCCAGGTTTCGGCGAAAGTTCCACAATCCGCGCAGCGCACGCGCAGGATATTGCCATGCAATTCGAGCACGTTCCTGCTGCCTGCAAAACGATGTAGCCCATCCACATTTTGGGTGATGAGAGTGAAAGCGGAAATTTTATTTTCCATTTCGACGAGAGCATAATGTCCCGCGTTGGGGCGCACTCCCTTAATGGCTTCGCGCCGCCACGTGTACCAATCCCAGACGAGTTTCGGGTCGCGGGAAAATGCTTCAGGCGAGGCCAGGTCTTCGGGACGGTACTGCTTCCAGATGCCATCCTGGGAATCTCTAAAAGTGCGGAGTCCGCTCTCTTGGGAGACTCCAGCCCCCGTTAAGACAGAGACGCGCCCTGCTTTTGTCAGAAATTGAATCAGGTCAGAGGGAAAGTCCACTTTGATCTCTTGTGTTTGGGATTGCTTCGTTGGGCTGAGGCCCTCCTCGCAATAATGTGTGGTTACGGCGTGATTGTTCCCGATGTGGGTGTGGATGTGGTGGTGCATGGGAGCATGGTGAGTTTTTCTTTGAAGATGGCGGTCCGCCCGATCTCGGTTGCATCGGTGGTGGTTGCCACAAATTGATAATCCACCCAGGCGGTTGTATAAAAAGCGTCGTTCTTCATCTCGTCCGAATACAGGTCGTGAACCCAGGTACCTGCGCCGATGGTTTGCATGGAAATGCTCGTCCACTCGCTGGTCTTGCCTGAGGTGAGACTGCGAAAGCGAACGAAAAGTAAAACGTAGGCCGTGCGGTCGCGATCCAATACCTGCGCTGTGAATTTTACAGAAGCGGGGTCACAGGTTCTTCCTTTATAAAATTCATGGGCGGAGATCAGCGTCGCAATAAAACCTTCCATTTGCAGGGTTGGCGTTGCGGTATTTGGGGTAATCAACACAAGGGGCGTAACGCTGACAACGGTTGTGGGTGTAGTTTCCTGCGTGGGCGTCTGGGATTTCAAACCGACCAGGGTTGGCGTCGATGTAAAGGTCAACGTGGGCGTAACGGGTGTGGCGGTTGGGATGGGGGTATATGTGTTTGTGGATGTGAGCGAGGGCATGGGCGTGGCAGCCGCATTCAAGGTGAAGCCTCCCACCGAACAGGATAATGACAGAATCGCGCAGGCAAAAATTATGTTTATTTTTTTCATGGCGTTACGATGGGGCATCCTTTTAAAGGTTCATAGCACATGCAAGGTTCGAGGGTGGTGACTTCGGGGAAAATTCTGGTACGGCCCACTTCCTCGCCTTTAATATTCGTCGCCACCAACTGCATCCTGACCCACGATTTTTTATAATGGTTGTGCCCTTCAATCTCAGTTGCCTGCAAGGTGTAGGAAAATGTGCCGCCGCCATGATTGAACATAACGTCGCCCGTCGTCCAGGGCGTGTAATCTTCATCCACAAAAGATTTCACTTGCACAAAGATCACCACGCTGTAAACCTCTTCGGGGTCTGTCACTTTTACAACAACAACTGATTTGTTCGGTGTGCAGTCTCCCCAAAAAATCCTTTTCTCTGAAATGGTGAGCGAAAGAAAGCCAGGCCCCGGGCGGATAGGGGTCGGCGGGGTGGCAGGCGTGGCGGTGTATTCGCCGATAAAAATCGGGATGGGCGCGAAGGTGGAAGTGGGAACGTTCGGGTCCAAAGTGGGGATGCGCACAATCGTCGGCGAAGGCGTGATGGTTGGAGTGATGGACGGCGTCCACGTTGGCAATGGAGTGTAGGTCACCAACTCGGTAGCAGTCGGAAGAGGCGTGATCGTTGGCGGATTTAAAATATCGTTCATGGAACAAGCCTGCAACAAAATGGTCAACATCATTACGAAATAAATCCTGCGCATTTTTAGCCTCATAAAGCTATGATACTATGAAATCAATTTCCTTTGATTTTACAACAGGTTCCGCCTCCCACTTAACCGACAATTGAATCGCAACAAAGAAAATGGCCTGCGCTTCGTCAACGCAGGCCATTTCGTTGGGTGTGTTTCAACTGAAAGGCGCAGTTACTTCGCAAATGAGTTGAAGGATGAATCGTCCCGAAGGTTTTCTCGAAGAATTTGGCCGTTTTTTTAAACCTTCGGGACGGTTATTTCAACTGAAATGAAACACACCATTTCGTTTATGC
The DNA here is from genome assembly GCA_919902735.1 of Anaerolineales bacterium. Lineage (GTDB taxonomy): Bacteria > Chloroflexota > Anaerolineae > Anaerolineales > Villigracilaceae > Villigracilis. The sequence goes on from CAKKRM010000120.1 coordinate 16,376, forward strand.
CGAAGCGCCAGAGTAGCTTCTTAACCCGATCTTCCAAATCGTTCGCGCCAGGATGAAAAGAAATATTGTCAGGGCAAGGGCGCCTAGCCAGGTTTGGATAGTGAGGCGGCCTGTCAACGCCTCGGCAGGGACAGTGACCGCAAATGCAACAGGCACGAGAAACGTGAGACCGATGCGCAGCCAATTGGGATAGATATCAATCGGCCAGCGGCCAGCCGCGTAGAGACCTTCAAAGAGGTTCGCAATTTCATGCACGCGCACGAACCAGAACGCCGTGGTGGTAATCATCAACCAAAAGCAATAGATCATGATCGAACCCATTGCCAGGGCGGAGAAAAAGCCAAGCGCTGACCACGCGCTGATGAGCCAGTTCATCTGCGAAAGTGCGATGCCCATCACGATCATGCCAGTGAACACATCCACGATTTGCCAGAAGCGGAATTCACGCACACTGACAAGTAACTGCGCGTCGGCGGGTTTGGTGAGGGCAAAATCGAGCTTGCCTTCGCGGATCTCTTCCATCAGTCTTTCCATGTTGGGTTGAATAGCGGAGCGGATCACGCCGCCCATCGTGATGAATACGCCCATCACCGCCAGCAATTCAGATTTATTCCAGCCGCCCAGTTGAGTGGTCTGGCTGAAGACAAGGTTCAGGCCGATCAAGCCAGTACCGAGCGCGATGAAGGTTTGCAGAATTTGAATGTAGAAATTGGCGCGGTATTGGAATTCGTTGAGAATGCCAATCCGTAAATAGTTGAAAGCAAGGCGAAGTCCGCGCATATTAACCTCCCACCGCAGAGAACCTGCGGATGGCGACTTTCCAGATCAAGCTGACCGAGATTACGCCGAACAAAATCCACGCCAGTTGCATACCCAGGCCAGTGAACAATTCAGTTGCGGACATGTTCCCCACCAATGCCTCAATCGGAAAACCGAAGGCCCAGCGGAACGGAAAGAACCAGGCGAGTCTCTGCACCCAATCAGGCATCAGCGAAAGCGGGACCAAACGTCCCGAAAGAATCAGCTCGGCAGCAAAATACAGTTCAAAGAGCGCGCTGACGCGCGTCGTCCAAAACGTGACCATGCCCAGCAGGGACAAGGTCATCGTGCGGATGAGGTAAGCCATCCAAATGGCGAAGAAGAACACCACGCCTTGCAGCAGGGTTGGATTCAATTCAGGCTTGAAGATCAGCGAGAGGATGAGCGCCAGCGGCAGCCACAGCAGAATCACCACCACTTTCCAGCCTGCGAAATACGCCACATCCCCATGCAATGGATGGATCGGGCGCAGCAGGCTCATCGAAAGATGTCCCTCGCGAATGCGCCATTCCCAGCCGTAGGGCGTGAAGACGATGTTCATATTGCGGACGAGAGTCCACACGATGTAATAGGCGGCAAACGCGCCAGGCGTGTATCCGCCCACCATGCCGCCCTGCTGACGCGCCACAGCCGACCACACCACCATGTAAATGACAGGTTCGGCGACCATGCCGATCATGTAGAAATAATTGGCAACGGGATATTGAAGCTGTTCCAAAACGGAGAGCTTCATGGTCGCGCGGTAGAAGTCGAAATATCGCTTCATTCCACCGCCTCCTCTTTGACCGCAAAAACGGACTCGATCACATCTTCAATTGGCGCGGCTTCGACGGTGAGGTCTTCGACAGCCAGGTCATTCAACAAGCGGGATGTGATCGCCGAGGTCTTTTCCTTCGGGACACGCAGCGTCACACGCGACCCGTCAATTGATACAACATCTCCATATTGACTCAAGCTGATAGTGGGATCGTCTAGCGTAAACCCCACCGTTTTGAATGCGGAGAATTTTTCAACCAGCGCGGAGAGATCGCCGTCGAACAGAAGCCTGCCGTGATGGATGACAACGACCCGTTTGCACAAGGCTTCCACATCCGCCATGTAGTGGCTGGTCAACAGCACGGTGGCGCCGTAGCGTTTGTTGTATTCCGCCACAAAAGTGCGGATGCGCTTCTGCATGGTCACATCCAACCCAAGGGTTGGCTCGTCGAGGAAGAGGATCTTCGGCTTATGGAGCAGCGCGCCGACAATTTCCATCTTCATGCGTTCGCCCAAAGACAGGTTGCGGATCGGTTTTTGGACAAGTTCATTCAACTCGAGCAGTTCGATGAACTCATCACGCGTGCGTTTGAACTCGTCCATGGGGATGCTGTAAATGGCGCGCTGGAGATCGAAGGAGTCCAACGCGGGCAAGTCCCACGAAAGTTGGTTGCGGTTGCCCATCACCAGGGTGATCTGACGCAGGAAATCATGCGAACGTTTGGCAGGCTCAAACCCAAGGACGGAGGCGCTGCCTGAAGTCGGGTGCAGGAGTCCGCTGAGCATTTTGAGGGTGGTGGTTTTGCCCGCGCCGTTCGGCCCTAAAAAGCCGACCACTTCGCCAGGCTGAATGTCGAAGGATATCCCGTCCACGGCTTTGACGGTTTTGTAGCGGCGTTTGATCAATCCCATGGCGGCGGCTTTCAAGCCTGCTTCACGCTCAGGCACTTCATAATATTTTGCCAGTTTCGATATTGCAATTACAGAGGACATGTATTTCTCCTAAAAAGGTAGTTGGAGCGCAGACTTCAGTCTGCACTATTCAACAGCGGACTGAAGTCCGCGCTCCGGTATTCTGCGAATAAAAAAACCGCAGGGCACGAATGCGCCTGCGGCATGGTGGCATGTAAATAAATTACAAACCGAACCCGCTCGGAGGCACACGAAACAAAAATGAGTTTTGGTTGATCTTCATCATTGCAGGTACCTCCTTTCAAAATAAATTTGTTAATCGAGAGTTTATCATAGTCAGAAATTGCACGCAAGACGGGGGTCTAACATGGCCTGTAGCAAAGTCAGGAAAATCTTAGCGCGAAATACGCGAAATTGGCGAATGGA